>JAHDCL010000090.1 GCA_020629875.1 Hellea sp. | reverse complement strand
GAGCGTTAAACCCGCCTTTGACGGGATGGAAATTCGCGTTTAGGCCCCGCGAATAATCTTGTAGATATCTGCCATGTGATGAGCATGGCTCGCGATAGTCGCTAAATCCACTACATCTCCCTTTAAGAATGCAGCTGTTTGAGCGTGAAGTCCCGGCTTAAAGCGAGTATCGAAATCATCATCAAGCTCGACAGGAGTTATTGCAAAACCCTCAGGTGAGCGTTGATTGAGCTTTTCAAGAGGATTAAACATCAATGTCCGCTTGGGTGTCATGACTTCAACCATCCAACGTGGAGCCGCATCCCAGTCAGCGTGGTAAGAGAAAAGCCCTCCATTTTCTAATCTACCATGGCCGACAAATTGAGATCCCGCAGGGTGCCAATCTGACCCGCCCGATTGCAGTCCCGAAATAGTGCTCGGGTACCCAGCAAGGAAGAACCCCATATCAAGAACGTGAGTCGAATTAGCATAAAGCCATTGGGATTTAATATGTGCGGCTGTTGGCACATCCTTAATCCGGAAAGCGAACTCAGAAAATTCCATTCGCAGGGATGTCGCTCCACCATCCGCTTCAATCAGCTTTTTTGCGGCTATGACACTCGAATAAAACCGGCGGTTATATGCAACATAAACATTTGCTTCTTTGGATGCAGCAAAATCGGCCAACTCCAGTGTTTCTTCTGGTGTCAGGCCTGCCGGCTTTTCAACGAGTACATTTTTGATTCCCGCCGCTAGCAATGCATTGGTGTTAGGGGAGAGCGCATCAACAGGAGTGGAAACGATAGCATATTCAGGCAATGTTTCACCGGACGCCAAATAGTCTGCAAGCCCACCAACTCTGACATCTAGCCCCGTCTGTTCTTTAAAATTCTTGGCGGACGCTTCACCACGTCCGATAACGCGCAAATCAGCGCCAATATCTTTCAGAACCTCAGCGTAAGCCATGGCCATTGGACCTGCGCCAATTAAAGCTACTCTTGTCATATCAAATTTCCAATTTTCGAGGCGCGAATATCCCAAGCTGTTAACGTGGACAGGCCATTTTCTATCTCAACTATCCCAAAAGCGGCGGTGCGCAGCTTTCTTGGCGCATCTGTAGCAATTTCATCAACCGCATCAAGTGCAAAGCGAGCAATACCATTGCTGGTGACAACTAAAATATCACCCTTGTGATTCTGATGCTTTGCAAAAAATTCCTTCCAGGATTGAGTAAGTAACTCCGGCTGGACGTTCCAACCCTCGGGCGGAAGGGCCTGCTCATCCCACAAAGATATCGCTTTCTTACCCAAACGGGCAACCACATCCGCTTCTGGCTTATTCTCGTCTTGACCATAATCTATCTCTGTCAAAAAATCTAATATATTCAGATCCTTAACGCCGTGTCCTGATGTTAAAATGAAATCGGCTGTTTGGTAAGTTCGCAATAAAGACGAGCAAAAAGCAAGATTGAAATTGAATTGAGACATACCTGCATCAAAATACTTAGCTAAGCCTCGTGCTTGTTCAATTCCGCTAATAGATAGGGGCAAGTCAGTTCTCGCGCCCACGCGGGTTATCACATCACCTTTGTCAAAAGTATTCCCATGCCTACAAATTATAATACGTGTCATCGGAACGGGTCACCATGTTTGCCGATAAGCGCCTCCGCATGCGCAACGTCAGAAGGTGAATCAATACCAGATGTTGCGATTTGAGGGGGAGCCACGGCGACGCATTGAATCGTCATGCCGTTTTCAAGCATGCGTAATTGTTCCAGTCCTTCTAGTGTCTCAAAATGACTTTCCTCGCATTGAGTGAAGCGCGTTAAAGCTTCTCTAGTAAAGGCATAAAGCCCAATATGGCGGTTGACTGGTGAAAGAGTGTCCTTTTGCCTTAATTGCGTTTCATTTCGAATAGCAGGGATGATATTTTTAGAAAACCAGATAGCCTTTCCGTCTTCGCCAACTATGACGGTGGTGCCGCTAAAGGGTGTTTCTATTTTATGCTTACGGAGCTGATCCAATGCATCCCACGAAAGCCGAGTATAAGGTGTGGCCACATCGGAACCTTTGTCCATAGCTTTCGCTAAGCTTACGATGTGAGAGGCAGGCGTAAAAGGAGCATCGCCTTGGAGATTGATAACGCGTCCGAAGCTTTGCCCCGTCTGAGCCTCCAGGGCCTCAGCGGCTGCCAGAGCGCGATCACTTCCCGTCTTCAACTCGCTCGCGGTCATTACGCATGAAAGACCATGGATGTTACAATGCGCCTCAATCTTATTGTCATCGGTGGCCACAACATAGCTACAATTCTGTATTTCTTCAGCGGCTAAAACGGCAATACGTGCCGTTCTGCGGAGCATAGAAATACCGTTGATTTCGGCAAGAGGTTTACCGGGAAATCGCGTCGAGCCATAGCGGGCAGGGACTACAATGAGCGTATGCATGCCGCGCTATTATATCCTGCCCTTAAGACATGCAATAAAGCTTTGCTGTCTCTTTCGCTGATAGCTGTGTTTACATTGGCTTACATGGAGTGTTACGAGCTTCATCGTAACGCAAGCAGCAGGCCTAAGGTGAAATGTGAATAAAGTCGGCATAGATGTTTTAAAAAAAGAACAAGCTGGTTTAGAGGCCCTTATTCGCGCGATGGAAGAAACAGGCGCGGGAACTTTTGGGAAATGCTTTGAAATGGCGCTAGAAGCCATTCAAAAAACAGATGGCCGCGTAATCGTTACCGGCATGGGGAAATCCGGCCATATAGCGCGGAAAATTGCCGCGACTTTTGCGTCTACTGGGACACTTTCTAGCTATGTCCATCCCAGCGAAGCGAGCCATGGCGACCTAGGTATGATTGCCTCAGATGACCTGATTATTGCACTCTCTAATTCGGGCGGAACCACAGAACTCTCGAGCATAATCGGATATGCCAAACGCTATAATATCCCGCTAATCGCGATTACATCAGGCCGCGGTTCAATCTTGGATAAAAGCGCCTCTATCACCTTATTGCTGCCTCCAGCAGAGGAGGCGTGCCATGTAACGCAAGCGCCCACCACATCTACGTTAATGGCGTTAGCGGTTGGTGATGCCTTGGCCGTTAGCCTAATGAAATTGAGAGGTTTTTCCTCGGATGATTTTCATCGTTTCCATCCGGGTGGGAAATTAGGAGCAGCTCTGAAAAAGGTCACGGATGTCATGCGCCCGATTGAACCTCAGTTTTTGTGTGCCGAGACTTGTACGATGTCAGAGGCGATATCGCAGATAAATCAAGCGGGAGTTGGCTGCGTTGGAATTATTTCACAAACAGGAGTTCTAACAGGGATAGTTACAGATGGAGATTTACGCCGGAATTATGAAACGCTCGATTCTTCCAGTCTCGTAACGTCCTGTATGACCTCAGGTCCGATTTCTCTAGAACTCGATGACCTCGCGGCTAAAGGGCTCAATCTTTTAAGCCAGAAGAAAATCACGTCGTTATTCGTCCTCGACAAAAACCGCAAACCCATGGGATTAATCCACATCCATGACTTCTTGGAACAGGGTGTAATTTAATCCACGTAACGTGATGATAGAATAGGAAAATACAAGTAACGGTCTGAATTACAACGATAATATGATCTATACTATTGGCAGAGTAGGAACTGTGTGCGAGTTAACGCCACGAACATAAGATGCATTATTTCTCATAATAAACATTATGCGATTTAGCGATGCCTTTATGGACCCACCTGTGACACGGGATGAAAATGAAAGAACGCAGCAAAACATCAGGCGGAAAGATAAAGCTGGCAATAATTGCTGCCAAGAGAGCTATGACTTCTAGACCAGGCGACTTTGCTCTGTTGAAAGCTGAACTATTTGGCGCCAAACCTTCCCCGGAAGTAGCAGCAAAGCTCGGATCAGTTACTGGCTATCGTCCCCCAATTGACATAGCGGCTTTGAGTGAATTACCCACGAATACGTTTGGGAGACATTATGCAAGTTGGATGATAGAGCAAAAGTTGACACCTTTTGTAATATCTGACGACCTAGCCGATATCGCTGATCGGAACACCCTCGCCATGCGGTACGCGATTACGCATGATATGATTCATGTACTTACCGGTTTTGACACAAGCTACGCTGGGGAAATTGGAGTTTTATCTTTCGCCGTAGCGCAGAATTACTCACCACAGTTCAAATCCGGCTTAAAGATAGCGTCCCTACTATATCCACTATTATCGTTAGGAAGTTTTAAGTCCATAAAACAAGCTAAAATGGATGGCGCAGAACTTGGTCGCAGCGCACAGTTCTTACTAGGAGAACGCCTCGAAGAGCATTTTGAAGAGGATTTAGAAGCGCTGAGACGAAATCTGAATTTATCTTTGACACGCCCACTCTAAATCAAACCAGCAAGGGGTGAACTCGGATCAGCGTATTTTTTCCGTGGCATACGCCCTGCTAGGTAGGCTTCCCTGCCCGCGATTACGGCGTGTTTCATTGCCAGCGCCATTTTTATGGGATCACGAGCTTCGGCGATTGCCGTATTCATCAGCACACCATCACAGCCTAACTCCATGGCTACGGTGGCATCAGATGCTGTTCCTACGCCCGCATCAACGATAACGGGCACCTTCGTTTGCTCCACTATCAAGCGAATATTGACCGGATTTTGAATTCCGAGCCCTGAGCCGATGGGCGCGCCGAGAGGCATAATGGCCGCACAGCCGAGCTCTTCAAGCTTGCGCGCAAACACAGGATCGTCTGAGCAATAAACCATGACGTCAAAACCATCTTTGATGAGAAGCTCCGCTGCGCGTAGGGTTTCCTCCATGTCTGGGTAGAGATGTTTTGGGTCAGACAGCACCTCGAGCTTGACGAGGTTCCACCCACCTGCTTCTTTCGCCAGACGTAATGTCCGCACAGCATCTTCTCCTGTGAAACACCCTGCTGTGTTGGGCAGGTAGGTAAATTTTTGCGGGTCAATGAAGTCCATGAGCATCGGCTCATCAGGTTTGCTAATATTCACGCGCCGCACAGCCACAGTGACCATATCCGCGCCAGAGGCCTCTAACGCAGCAGCATTTTCCGCATAGTCTTTATATTTACCGGTGCCAATAATAAGACGCGAGCTAAATTCTCTGCCGGCTACGATAAGTTTGTCTGATGACATTAGCCACCTCCGATAAAATGGATGATTTCGAGCACGTCGCCATCGGACAGCTCAGTGGTTTCAAAAGTTGATTTGGATACAATTTCTCGGTTGCGTTCTATGGCTATTTTTTTTTCAGGCAAGCCCAGATGGGTAATTAGCCCCCGTACCGTGAGTGGTTCGGGCAAATCGTGATGGTCCTCACCGTTTATGACCAAATTCATCAAAACATCCAATATAAAATAGAGGCTTGTCGCCTGTTCAGCGGCTCGTTACCATGCCTCAAAAGAGAGATTCAATGGCTAAACCCATTTATATTTTAAACGGCCCCAATCTAAACCTTTTGGGAACACGTGAGCCTGAGATTTACGGCGCTGACACGCTAAGGGACATCGAGAGCGCTTGCGAAGAGACAGCGTCGCGGGCTGGCTATGACATTGTCTTCAAACAGTCCAACATCGAGGGCGAACTGGTTGATATGATTCAAGAAGCTCGCGAGAGTGCCTGCGCTCTGATTATCAACCCTGCGGCTTATACACATACCTCTGTGGCTCTACATGATGCCCTCAAAACATTAGACATTCCGTCAGTAGAGATACACTTATCGCAACCCGCGAAACGCGAGAGTTTTCGGCGGCGCTCCTATGTGGCCGAAGCCGTTACCGGCACCATTAGCGGATTTGGCGCAAATTCTTATCAATTAGGCCTTCAAGCGGCGATAAAGCTGTTATAAGACGCGTTTCTGACTCGGATAAAAGAGAGATAATTTCATGGCGAGCACACCTAAAAAAACGGCTAGCACGGATACAAAACTGGTCCGCGAATTAGCGAAAATCCTGAATGATACAGGGCTAACGGAAATTGAGATGGAAAAGGGCAGCCTTAAAATTCGTGTCGCCAAAGGCGGCGGACCCGTTGTTCAGACTGTAGCAGCCCCTGCTCCGGTCGCTGCGGCTGTGCCCAGTCAGCCTGTTGCTGCCCCGGCAGCGAAAACCGAGAAAAAAGATGCTAGCGCGCATCCCGGCGCCGCTAAATCCCCTATGGTGGGCACGGTTTATACCCGCCCTTCCCCTGATGCAGATGCATTTGTCAAAGTCGGCGATAAAGTTAAAGAAGGCGATACAATTGTCCTGATTGAAGCGATGAAGACCTTTAACCCTATCACGGCGACGAAATCCGGTAAGATTGAAGAAATTCTCGTCGAGGATGCTCAACCCGTCGAGTTCGGCGAAGTCCTCTTTATTATCGCTTAGAATATGCCCAGCTCCACTCAGTTTAAGAAAGTCCTTATCGCTAATCGCGGCGAAATTGCGCTGCGTATTCACCGCGCCTGCAAAGAAATGGGCATCAATACGGTTGCTGTCTATTCCGAGGCGGATCGTGACGCTATGCACGTACGCTTAGCTGATGAGAGCGTGTGTATTGGCCCGAACAGCGCCACCGATAGCTATCTTAACATACCAGCAATTATCTCGGCGTGTGAAATTACGGGCGCGGATGCTGTCCACCCTGGATATGGCTTCCTATCTGAAAATGCCCGATTTGCTGAAATCGTAGAAGCTCATGGCATGGCCTTTATTGGCCCAACGGCAGAACACATCCGTATTATGGGCGACAAAATTACAGCCAAGGAAACAGTGATGAAAGCCGGCATTCCGGTAGTTCCCGGCTCTGACGGTTCTGTCACGACCTATGCTGAGGCGAAACAGGTCGCAAAAAAGGTCGGCTTCCCTCTTCTCGTCAAAGCTGCAGCGGGCGGCGGCGGGCGCGGAATGCGACTCGCGGAAACAGCAGAAAAGTTAGAAGAAGCCTTGTCAGCAGCCCAGCAAGAGGCCATCGCAGCCTTTGGTAATGGTGAAGTTTACTTAGAGCGTTA
This sequence comes from Hellea sp., assembly GCA_020629875.1. Classification (GTDB taxonomy): domain Bacteria; phylum Pseudomonadota; class Alphaproteobacteria; order Caulobacterales; family Maricaulaceae; genus Hellea. Next base: position 1,098 of record JAHDCL010000090.1, on the reverse strand, counting down.
CCTCACAGGCGGCCGACATATTGAGATACAGGTCCTTGCTGACACCCATGGAAACGTCGTGCATCTGGGTGAACGCGACTGTTCTCTACAACGCCGCAACCAAAAGGTCTTAGAGGAAGCCCCCTCACCGACTTTAACAGCCAAAGAGCGAACAAAAATCGGCAATATTGTCGCCAAAGCCATAAAGAAAATCGGCTATCGCGGCGCAGGTACAATTGAATTCCTTTATGAGAATGGCGAGTTTTTCTTTATCGAAATGAATACGCGCCTACAGGTCGAACATCCTGTGACAGAAGAAATTACGGGTATTGATTTGGTGCGCGAGCAAATCCGTGTCGCCTCTGGACTTAAGCTCAATTACACCCAGAAAGATGTCACATTTAACGGGCACGCTATTGAGTGTCGCATCAATGCCGAACATCCTAAAACATTCGCGCCCTCACCCGGCAAAGTCATCGATTTTCACGCACCAGGCGGCATGAATACACGCCTCGATTCAGCGCTCTATAGCGGTTATTCTATCCCGCCGTATTATGACAGCTTGATTGGGAAACTTATTGTCTGGGGTAACACCCGCGAAGGCGCGCTATTGCGCCTGCGCCGTGCTTTGGGTGAAATGGTGATTACAGGGATTGAAACAACAATTCCGCTACATGAAGCATTGCTCGACAATGAGGATTTCCAAAAAGGTGATTACAATATTCACTGGCTAGAGAAATGGCTTGAGGAGCAGGGGTAAGTCTCTAATTTGCTGGTAGCAATTTCACAAAGTACGGTCGCAACTCTGAAAATGAAACGGCTAAAGCATCGTCACCTCTATGATTTCCTCCCCTGAATGCAACAAACAACTCGGTATATAATTCTAACAAACTTTCTCGTTTGCCTAACCGAGCAGTTTCCATGCATTTTGCAAATGAACCAAAATATTCATATCCATTGAATGAAAGGATGAAATTCACGATCTCTTCGTGGAGTGCATCCTTGGCAGGTAGATCGCTTAATGTGTGTTTTGAAAATTCCGCCGAGCAGGTCTAACATAAAACCCATCTCTCGGCGTCACCTTTACACCCCTTCGCCCCACAGCAGGGCCAACAGCGC
>JAHDCL010000089.1 GCA_020629875.1 Hellea sp. | reverse complement strand
GAACATGCCCGGCGAATGCCGCCATTGGATGAGAGGAGAAGAGGTGGGTTGACGTCTTCTGGTTTCATCTGATTTTTATAAAAACTCATGAACACATCGCCATTTTGCTGGGGAGCAAATGCTGTCACTCTGTGTGGGAGCTGAGCTTGGTAGCGAATTTTAAAACCGCCTTCTGAAATATACAGGCGGTATAATTTTGCTTGGTCTTTAAGGCCATCATCATGGGACACAATCCAAAAACTCTTGGCATATTGTCCAAGAGGGGGCGGGATTACCGCCATAATCGCTGCAACACTGTCGAGGTCGCCAGATAGTTGGGGTTTTAAAGAGTAGCCTTCGCCTGAGGCATTATCATAATAGCGAAGGTCACCACCGTTTAGTCCTGCATCAAATCCGACAAGATAGCCATTCTTCGTTGGTGCGATAGCACTGACAAACCTGCGTTTATCTCCGCTAGCCGTAAAGTCCAAATCAACCAAGTCAAAGAACGGGAGGCCTTTCGCTTCCTCTTTAAAGTTTCTTGGTTTTGCAGAGCAATAACTTGTTTGCGAGGTGAGTTTCTTCTTCCAAAAACTGGGGCGGCCTTTCATTTTTTCGCTCCTGATACCATCAAGCGCAGATAGAGCGGCGATTTGCACCGCCATGATAGGATGATCCGACAATCTTTGTAATTGACGCGTTGCGGGAGCATATCTCATTCGTCCAAGTGGAAGCGCGGCGCTCTGAATTATGCGCCAATCGCCTTTGTCGCCTAAAGACTCGAGCAATATTTTTTTGGCACCTTCAGTTTCGAAGCCGCCAACGAGGCGGATGAAGTCTAGCTTTTGGTCGCTGCTTTGAGAGCGAAAATGTTCCCAATATGCGGAAAGCCAAATATCGGCATGTTCTCCGGCTTGGCGTGGCATGTTTCGTAAATAGCCTTGAGGCAGCACATCATAACTGCTTAAGCCCCGTTTGATAATCTCGTAATACTTGCTGGGCTGGGATAATTTAGGCGCGGTCTCGCTTTGCATGACAGCATCAAACCCCGCCATGCGCCCCATAAGACTCATCTCTGGGTCTTCGGTCATATCCTTAGCGAAGTTTAGATAAAATCCATCTTTGCGACCGGCATGGCGTTGGCGCAGCGTATAAGAAATTGCGAGAGCCGCATCTAATTGATTGTCTTCAAGTTTGTAAAGTGTAGCGACCAGCGCCTTAAAGGCCTCTTCTTGGTTCAGAGCATAAAGCTTATGATAGGCCGCATTTAAAGTTGGTCCATCTGTGCTTCTGAGAAGACGCAGAAAGATGGGTTTTGTTTTGGGGCTATCAAAATTTGACATTAGCTCTACCAAAGCCGGTGTCGGATCATCCAGCAGCCCTTTGGCTAATCGTCCAAAGTCATCAGGGCGTAGCGGGAAGTCCATCTTTCGCGCGACAGTTACGGCAATGATTTCGCGGGATATCTCTCTGACATGCGGGTTTTCATGAGACAACGTCTCTATCACTCTCGCACGCATAAGCGGTGAAAGCGCACTCTTCATAATCTTGGCATGAGTGTCCAAATCGCCCCGCGGCCAGAGGGCGGCAACTTTGCGCTGTTCATCTGGAGTGAGTAAAGTTCGGCCCCTTGCTAGAACTGATTGCGCCCGGCGCATCTCCGTATCATCTTTACTCGCTAGCATTTCGAGGAGGGCTGTTTTCCCTTTTTCCCCAAAACGCTTAAATTCGCCATTGAGAACCTCATAGTCAAAGCTATCGGGTGCGTGACGTTCGACGATGTCGACACAATGCTTAACTGACTTACAAACTACAGATTCAGGCGTTTGAGCATGGGCGTTCGCGCCTAAAACAAAAGCTAACGAAAGCGCTGATATTATCCCCATAGACCGCATCCCCCGCGCATAAAGCCTTCTGCGCGAGGGTTCAAGCGGTTAGCTGCTCGAACTTCAGTCCAAACCTTATTCCGCGGGGAGTGTCCCTCTATCCCATTCTCCTAATGTTTCTGGGGCCAGGGAAGCGCTGAACTTCGGCTGTGGGTGGCCTTTTATAAGGTACTTCAAGCCGCGACCAATATCTGCGCCAATGCCGTAAAGGGCGGGAACGAAGAATAAAGTCACGAAAAGTGCAAAGAGAACACCAAAGGCAAGGCTAATCCCAATTGGAATGAGCCATTGCGCCTGCAGAGATTTTTCCATGAGCAAGGGCATTAGGCCTATGAAAGTTGTTAGCGAGGTCAAAAGGATGGGGCGGAAACGCCGTGTCCCTGCTTCGACCAAGGCTTGTGCACCGTCCATACCTTGCGCGCGGAGGCGATGAACATAATCTAGTAGGACCAAATTATCATTCACCGCCACCCCGGCAGCCGCAAACATGCCTAGAATTGAGAGAAGCGACATGGTTGCGCCCATAGTCATATGGCCGATTATCATCCCGCAATAGCAGAACGGAATCGCAGCCAGTAAGATCAGGATAGGTTCGAAGTAAGATTTAAAGGAGACGGCGACGAGGAAGTACGCTGTGCCAATTGCAATCAGAAAAAACGTGAATAGCTCTTGCTGAAATTCTGCCTCACCTTGTGCGCGTCCAATATTACCGCGCGTAACATTGGGGTGACGAGCATCGAATTCATCAAAGAAGCCATCATTAAGCTCTTTGCGAATTTCTTCGATACGATCGGTCACAACCTCGGCAGACACAATAATGGCACGCTGACGTTCGCGGCGCAAAATTCTATTTGTGCCTTTTTCAAAACGGAGGTCTGCAACCGCGCCAAGGGGTAATTCTCGGCCATCATTTGTACGGACGCGAATTGATTTTAAGAAGTCGAGAGACTCTCGGTCTGCACGCGGGTAGCGTACATAGACGCGAACATCTTCGCCGTCACGGGGCAGGCGCTGCACTTCTTCTCCAAAGAAACCTTGTCGTATTTGTCGGGCGACATCTGCTGTTGTGATACCTAAAGCTTCCGCGCCAGGTTTGAGATCAAACTGGACTTCTTCGGAAGCGCTTTCCATATCATTGACGACATTGAACACGCCTTCATATCCGCGTAACTGTTGCATCAAATCATCTGCCGCGGCTTGCAAATCGTCAAAGGACTTTGCGTTGAGCACGTACTCAATCGGCGGACCATCATTGCTGTCTTTGTAATTTACAGTAATTTTTTCCGCGTCTGGTACCTCACCAATAAGCTCACGAAGACGTTCAGCGGTTTCCTTAGCTGTAAGCGATCGTGTTTCAGGCGGGACTAATTTGATAAGTGCTAAGACATTTTCATCGCGTGAACGAGTGTACCAATTCTCAATTAGGTCACCATCCTTGGCCTTTATTTCCTCTTGAAGAGTTTCTTCAGCATGTTGCAATTGTGCGAGAACTTCGAGCGCACGACTATAAGGCGTACCCTCGGGAAGTTCGACCGAGATTTCTATTTGGTCCGATTCACCTTCAGGAAAGAAGGAGGATTTTACGAGACCATTTGCAACAGCGCCAATGGTCATAATCATCAGGGCCATGAAGAGCGATGCCGTTAGATACCTACGCCGCAGGGCAGTAGTGATCAGCGGACGATAAATATTCTCGGCTACCCACATCAAGCTGTTAGAGATTTTTGCTTGGAATCTCATAATCCGGCTTCTGGGATTAACAGGCTTAAGATGCGCCAAGTGAGCGGGTAATATGAGCAAAGATTCCACTAATGAGAAGAACAACGCTAATATAACGACCAATGAAATAGCCCGCGTAAACTCACTCGTGCCGCCGGATAAATACATCCAAGGGGCGAAGAAAATCATTGTAGTAAGGACCGCAAATATAACCGGTTTAACGACCATATTTGTTCCGTTTACCGCAGCGTCCAAGCCGCGCTCCCCATCTTCAGTCTTAAAGTGAATGGCTTCACCCACGATAATTGCATCATCCACAATCACGCCAATGACCAACAGGAAGGCAAAGGTTGAAATCATGTTAAATGAGACATCAAATAAGGACAGCAAAGCCAGACCACCTGCAAACGCCGTGGCAATACCAACAGACACCCATAAGGCAATTTTTGGACGCAGAAACAACATCAAAGTCAAACAAACTAATATAAGACCCGTGAAAAAATTATTGGTGATGGAGGAGATACGTCCTTCATACATTTCCGCAGCGTCTTCCCACGTGGTGACCGATATGCCCTCAGGCAGAGAATCTTTGTTTTTATCCAAATATGCGTTCACATTCTCAGACATTTTTAAAATATCCATACTTGGGCCGCTCATCACCTGGACAAGAATGGTGCGTTTTCCGTTGACAGTCGCGAGCAGATTAACCTGCTCAAACCCGTCAATTACCGTGGCAATATCCTTCACCCGGATAGTGGCCCCGTCAGAGGTTTGGCTGACGACGATATTTTCGAAGTCTTCCTGCGTATCGGCTTGGTTTCGCGTGCGTAGTTGCATGTTTCCGATTTGGGTGCGCACGGTTCCAGAGGACGCATTGACGGAGGTTCCGCGGATGGCTTGAGCCACCTCACCGATTGTTAGGCCGTATTGACGTAAAGCATCTTCAGAAACCTCAATGGAGACTTCCTCATTTCGAACGCCAAAGAGTTCAACAGCTGGGACATAGCCTAATAAACCGATCTCGCGCCGAGTTTTTTCCGCAAAACGTTTCAGATCACGCTCAGAGACCGTCTCATCGCCGGACACCGCCAAGCGAATTACCTCATCGCGATTCCGGAAGACATTTATTTGCGGTTCCTCTGCGGCGGGAGGGAATGCATTTATAGAGTCTACAGCGCGTTTCACATCCGCCATGAGAACGGCTTCATCTACGCCATTCTTGCCAACCACTGTGACGGACCCACCGCCTTCTTGTGCAAAGGCCCACATACGGTTGACACCTTGAACTTCGGACAGTGCTTCTTCCATGCGGACAATAATTTGTTCCTCAACATCCTGAGGCGAGGCACCGGGCCAGGCAACATAAGTCCAGGCGCCGGGAAATTCGACATAGGGCTCAAGTTCGCGCTCGATTTGCACGTAGCTAACAATCCCGCCGATGAAACAAATCAGCATAAGGAGGTTGGCGGCGACGGGGTTACTGGCCCACCATTTGATAATCTTCTCCATTATTCGCTCCCCTCAGCTGCGCTCGGGGTCGCATAGCTCGAACCTGGCTTCACCACAGCAATCTTCATTCCATCTGCCACGCCTCGAATGGGGGAGGTGATGACGGCGTCCCCAATCTCGATACCATCCCGCAATATTGCTTGGTCACGATTAGATGAAATCACATTTACGGTCTGTATGGAGAGCGTATCATCGCTTGCGAGATAGACCTTATCCTCTCCGCGCAGGGCTGTACGTGGTATGATGATAATGTTGTTAAGTTTTTGCCCATCGACAGCCGCATTGACAAACAGACCGGGGGCGAGAGGTGTGCCATTACTGGCGCCGCGACCAAACGGGTCGCGCACTTCAGCATATGCATAAAGCACCCTTGTCTTGCTATCAAAACGGCTGTCCGTGCGGACAATACGTCCTCGCCATTCACTATAAGTTCCCGCGACATTTGCAGATAAAGTCACTGGGATACCGGGTGTTTGACCATTGGCCTCAAAGCCCAATGTCAGTCCTGCGCGCCTTAATTCTTCATTGGTCATCGGCAGGCGTACATCCATGACATTCGTGGCATAGACTTCGCCTAACATTGTTCCTGCGCTTACAAATTCGCCTTGATCGACATGACGTGTCGTCACCCGGCCGGTAAAGGGTGCGTATAGCGATGTACGCGAGAGCTGTAACTCAGCCTCGGCCAAGCGGGCTTGAGCAGATGCGAGCTGCGCTTTAGCTTCTGCCATTTGCGGCTCGCGTAAGGTCAGCGGTGTTGGCTGCCCCGAGCGGCCCAGCTCTTCCCAATCACGGCGCGCTATCGCTGCTTCCGAAGTTTCCCGCGTAATTGCAGTTTCAGCTTGCGCCACATTCGCGCGGGCTTGCGTTACGCGAAGTTCGAACTCAGCTGGTTCGATGCGAACCAAAAGGTCGCCCTTTTTAAAGCGGCCACCTTCAATGAACTTCGGCGACATATAGGTTATCAACCCACTAACTTGCGGTACGAGATTTATCTCAGTGCGCGGCTGCACCTCACCTTGTACACTCACCTTCAAGGTTACGTCATCTTGGGCTGCCAGCTCTGTTAGGACCGGTATGGCCTTTACCACATCATCTTTTTCTTCTGGCTCCGGCTTAAGGGCGCTCATCGCTGCAAAGGCGCCAACCGCGCCAGCAATTACGATAAGGGGCAGTACAAATATGAGCGCTCGCCATATCCAGAGTTTCTTTCGCGCAGAGCGCCCAAGCGTATTTTTAAAGGAATTGTCGCCGGCTCCAGACGGAATCCGGGCATCATGTGAATTAGTCATTATCGTCTCCCACTGGTTGGCACACCAGTCTATAAGACACTTATAGCAGACAATTATTGATTATCAATAAATTTTTATCGAAAAACAAATGGGCTGGACTTTCGTCTTCATGTTATTGACTAAGGCACCTCGATAACTCTTATGTGTGAGGCGAAGAGGAAATCGAGGTGCCAACAGGCCAAAAGCCTGATTTCAATGTATGTTTCAATAGTGAAAGACTATTCATTCGGTAAGACTGACCGGAGTATGGGGCGGGATTGTTAGCTCTTACCCCTTTATCTGACTTTTAACTTCATACCTTCCAGTAAGCCTCAAAAGATCTGCGAAAACTGACTTCGTAATCAGGTTCCTGCGATCTGCATGATTTATGGAAATTTTAAAAACTGAGGCATCTGATTTCCAAATGGCGACTTTGTATAGTAGGTCTTCAAAACTTTCAGAACGAAAGCGGCAAACCGCAGTTACCACTATGCTCTGGGCGTCCACGATGGCGTTGAGCTTTTTTTCTCGAACGGATTGGGTTACAGCTGTCAGAGATTCTGCATCTCTATACATGTCTAAAGTATCCTGTAGGCTTACCCAGAGAGAAAATAAACTTTTCAAATTAGTATTTTGCAGTGGATATTTTTGGGATGGGTAGTCCACAACAACTGTCTGGCTATTTGGCATCAATTATATCTCATGTGTTAACTAGCATTATAAACATTTCAGGGCTGACGGTCGAAATCCTCAACAGATGAGCTGAATGTAAGATTGCTTCAAAGTGCGCAATGGTTGGAACCTACTAGAAAATGTGATAACATTTAAAAAAGGGGCGCCTTTTGAATATATGCGCGGCGAATTTTCGATTTAGAAATCGCCAACAGCAGAAGACATTGGAGAGAGTAATCGAACCAACTTTAAATACTAATGACAGTAAAAGCTCAAATACGACTGCACAGGTTGTGTCTAGTTTGTTCGATGCTAAGAAGTTTTCTGATATCTCTAAAATTATAAATTCATATAACGAAGTTACGCCATTTCAAATTGTACATGTAGGAATTTTTAGCCTCGATAATATCTTGATAAGAGACGTAATTCATAGTTGTGCTTTTGAGGGGCTTCGAGTGGAAGTTAACGATTTCGCCGAAGAGTTGAAGTGGGGGGTTTGCTTAGAATCTGAGCATCTTCTTTCTCCCTTTGATCTCCTAACGCATAAGTTCGAGACCGTGGATACGCACCTTTACGATGATCTTCGGAAAGTGGCCGAACGGGCCGGGTTAAAGCAAATAATGATCATCCCGATGAAAGTAAAAAACACGACAAGTGTTGTGATCATCAATTTCCCTCTTGCAGACTATAAAGATCACGCTAACGAGCTATTGCCGCAATTATACCAAATTATGATAGCGATATACGCCGTTTTTCCAAAGCTTCTGGCATGGCCGGAAATTGGCGCTCTAACTCTTCGAGAGGCTGAAATTTTGTCTTTATCTGCCATTGGCTTGACGGAACCAGAAATCGCCGAGCGCTGTGGAATCAGTATCAATACGGTTCGAAATCATGTTGAGAACAGTAAGAAAAAATTGAATGCTAGAAATAAGCTTCACGCTGTGATGATCGCCGCAGAGATCAATGAAATTGAACAAATATTGCGCCTTGAGCCCAAAGGCCCATAAATCTGGTTCTTCATCGAGGAAATGGTGCGCGATACTGGGATTGAACCAGTGACCCCTACAATGTCAATGTAGTG
>JAHDCL010000088.1 GCA_020629875.1 Hellea sp. | reverse complement strand
GGTAAAGCCATTCTGCCAGATACATGCATCGGTCAATTTTGTTCGCTTTGAAAAAGACAATGCAAACCAAATCATCCCAGCAATTAATGCCAGGGCAAGGGGATAGAAGAAACGGTCTTTTAACATGAAGCTCTCTTAACCCTCCAACCATCAACTGTGAAGAGACGTTTACGCGGCGCGGTCCGCAATTTATAGTTAAAGTAAGGTAAGCGGAGCCGAATATGAAACGCGTATTATTTCCTTTAGCAATTATCGCCCTTAGCAATCTTGCATGGGGTCACCCCCATAAAGATAATTCGCCCTCAGAGACCGAGAAAAAGGAAAACATTTGGCCTTATTTCGGGGAGAAGGCAAAAGACAGGCAAGTTGAGCAATCGTCAAAACCCCTCTCGCCATCGGAGTTTACAAATCGCCTAGAGGAACGGTTTGAAAAACACTCTGAAAAACTAGAACGGTCTTTCAGAAACGCCGAAGTAAAGAATAACTTCATTAACGACGGCCGGGAAATTAAAAGTGCGAATGATCTGCGTAAGGCCGCCCGCGCAATTGAAGAATTAATCTCCGAATCCGGTGTTATATCGGGCTTTGCGGATATGATGCTAGACCTTGCCGAAGACTTCGATGTTGAGACGACGGAAGAAGGATTGTCATTAAAGTTTGACGGAGATCGTATTGGCCGCGTCAGTATTAAACGGGACAAGCACACAGAAAGCTCTTTGGATGTCGAAGGGTTTGGGCGAAACATGACTATTGAAAAAGAAGTCATTAAGCGCAACGGAAAAACGAAAACCCGAATTGTGATTGAGGTCGATGGCGATGAAGATTTTGATATCGACTTTAAGCCTCGAAATTAATTCAGCAAATTCACTAAATCAAAAACAACATGGCCCGCTCATCGGCCCGTTCTGTCAACGCGGCTTTTAGGGTTTCCGTTAGCTCATCAGTGAACCTTTCTGCCGCCGCCTGTTGCCACGCTTCATCAACGACTTGAATCAGCTCCGAGCGTTGTTTATTGGCGGCTCGCTTAATTCGCCCATCCGTCATAATTTGACGAGCCAGAACTGGCACATTTGCGCTTTTAAATTTCCCCTCCAAGGCCTTCCGGCCATATAAAAATCCGCCGCCTGCAACCGCACCCCCAACAACCAACCCAATGGGGTTCATCAACAGAGGTGCAAAAAGATTTGCTTTAGCTAACAACGCGGAAACAATTAGCGCGGTGAGCGTGGTCCCTAATAAAGCCGTGTCCGATTCCATGGTATTTACCTTCGGCGCGGAAACCGACAAGTCTTCGAGGTGCCGGCTAATATGCTGGCTATCGTCAAGTGAGAGCACCATTGCTGGTAGTCCATGATCCCTGCAAAGCGGATCCGTTTCATGTTCTATATTGCGTTGTAATTCAGCGAACCAATTATCGATAACGGGTTTTAACACAGCGGTAGCGCTTTCGCTTTGCAACCAAGTTTTCACCCGTGCTGAAAGCTCCCCCTCAACGTCTTCAAGGCTTTTTATTTTACCCGATCGCCAATCCTGAAAAACAGGAACAATGCAGTTCACGGCCATTGCATCCACTAGGACTGGTGCCATTTTTTGTCCCAATATGGCGCTTGCTCCCCTCGCCTTGCTATAAATCGCGCCATCACTCGCTAACATGTTCGCCACTGACTTTTGAAAGCTCTCGTGTAAAAATTCGAAGCGGCCAAGCCACGCCAAGCCCCTTGCAATAGCGAATTCCGGCTCAGCTCCGCGGACAACTTTTGCTTTTGGGAACACTTTTTTAGTCGCTGGCAAGACTAAGGGCAGGCGCGAGGCTCCCCCGGTCAGGAGGACTGTATCAGGATCCCGCCCGCCCAAATTTTCTATCGTTTCACGCAATGCATAATCAAAAGCCGTCTGCCAACTATAATTATTTAGGGCATCGAGCGGCTTACTTAAAATTGTCTTCGCATCGTCTTTATCAATCCGAATTTCGAATAACACGCCCCCATCGACAGGGAGACGTTTTATAAGTTCAACGGGTGTTTCTTGGCCTGTAAAATATTGTTCTTTCGCAAGGCGGCACCAATATTCCATAATTGGACGATAATGCGGATAACGATGGATTAGTTTTTCTATCTGTTTCCGTGATTTTTGCCTTGCGATATTTAAATTAAATATTTCTGTATCCAGAAGACCCGAGCCCAAAATATTATGCCCGACGTCTTCAGCATCCATATCCCGGCAATAGGTGAAGTCCGTGGTCGATGAACCAATATCAATGATTAAAACAGATGAGCGGGCATCTTCGATTGAAAGATAGCCTTGCTCCAAGGCAGTCATAAGCGCTGCGCGAGACTCGGGAACAATACGCACGGTCTTGAGGCCGGCCCCCTCGAAGAGTTCTTGATACTCCGAGCGCGTCTCTTCAGACCACCCTGAAGGGCAACCCACAATAAACCGGCTTTCCATTGGACCACGAATAATTCCATCTGCAGCCAAACCGCCTAAGAGGGTTTTGGAAAATAACTGTGTTGGCGCTTTTATTTCATCACGATTTAATTCTCGACCCTTGAATTTCACCCAAATCTCTGGGTTATCACCAATGAACGAGAGATTTACGGCGTCTGAACCAATTTTTATGCCATCTTTGGTTTTAGCCACGGCTGTCACAAAACTGCGCTCCCCGCGATATTCGAGAATTTCCGGCTCTCTAATCGTGGCGCCAAAAGCGCGTCCTAAGGCGGTTTCACCATGCCCAAGGTCAAAGCCAATAAACTCATCTGAGGACCTCTTATTCATGGCTATTATCCGCTTTCCATACAGTTCCGCGCCGCAACAATTTTCCATTGGACACAAGTGCAGGTGCCGCCATTTTCGTTTCAGTTTCACCAAGCGCCGGCAGAATATCGAACATGTCCTTATGCTGTTTCGAATAGGTAATCAGTTCCACTTCTTCACTGGCTAATACAGATTTCATTTCTTGTTTGATTAAGGTTAGTGCGAAGTCGCCATCACCTGCTTGTTCAGCCTCGAGTAAACTCTGCATCATCCCAATGAGCCGCGGATTATCACGCCAATCTGTTTCAGCATGCGGTTCCGCAAGCCTTAGCAAAATATGGTCTGCGGTTTTTAACGCATCAACTAATTGCGTAACAAACCCATGCGCATCAGCGCGAATAAATGCTTCGGCCTTCATCCGTCGACCCGACAAATCCTCAAGCGCAATTGGCTTTTTTCGGAATGGAACTTTGTTGAGAAGATGTCCCCAATCTTTTGGGTCAAAAAACCGTAGGCCCGCCATGATTGCCGCTGCAAATATTGTTAGCATGGATCCTTGCAACAAACCGGCAACGCCGAACATACCCGCTGCTCCGTAAAATAGGCCTCGTCCAGCCCATTGGCGTTTAGGCTTTGCGGCCTGTTCAGACCAAACAACATCAGCCCCCGTGGCGCGATCCAATATTCCAGCGCCTGCTTTCACCATTTCAAGCAGCCAAAGTCCTGTTTTTTGCATATTGGGGTCGCCTACTTCGCGTGTAAACGTTACGCCGGCCCGGTCCAACGCCCGTCTCGCTTCGGTCACAACCTGTGCCGCTGAAAGCTCTGCAGTGAGCGAGTTTTGCAAAACCTTGCGTTCAGGCTCAAAAACACGTGCCAAGCTTGGAACGATTGCTGGGAGGTTGTCACTCATATTCTAGATGTCGTGTGGACAGCTGCAAGAGTCAAGAGAACGGCCGCAGCCAAAGCAGCATTGCGCCCAGCCATTCCACGAATGAGTAAAAAGCTCGGATTTACCGTCTATGTAACTCTTTCCATGGGACTTTAGCGCGTCATCGAAGAAGAATTCACCCTTTGAGAAAGCGCCCCACTGTTGTAGGGCGTGTTCATGCCTGATTTACGACCGGTATTTTTTGTTGTTGGCCTCATGATAGCGGCCTTAGGCGCAGCCATGTTCATTCCAATGTTTGTTGATTTTTATTATGATGATCGCTCGTGGCGGGCTTTTGGCATTTCAGGAATTCTTACCACGTTGCTGGGTGCGGCCATAGCTCTTGCCACCTATACACCTCATCCAGACATGCGCGCGCGGGGCGCTTTTTTGCTCACCGCTTTGAGCTGGGTCGCACTTTCAGGCTTTGCCTCTCTCCCCTTCCTGATGGATCCACTGAAACTCAGCGTGACGGACGCTCTTTTTGAAGCGACTTCGGGCATTACGACCACCGGCTCAACGGTTTTGACGGGCCTTGATGACATGCCTAAGGGCATTTTGTTGTGGCGCGCGATTCTGCAATGGATAGGAGGCGTGGGTATTGTTGTAACAGCTATGGCCGTGCTGCCTATGTTGAAAGTTGGCGGGATGCAGCTCTTCCGACTTGAAAGCTCGGATATGGGCGAAAAAATCCTTCCTAAGGCGGCCTCGCTTGCCGCAGGAATCGGCGGAATTTATGTTGTCCTAACTCTACTCTGTATGGTGGGGTACATTGCGACCGGTATGGGGGGATTCGATGCCATTTCTCACGCAATGACAACCCTTGCTACGGGTGGCTATTCAACTTCCGACGCTTCCATGGGAGGATTTATGGATGATGGTGCAGATCTTGTCTGCATTGCCTTTATGATGGCCGGTGGTATGCCCTTCGGCGTCTATCTTCTCATGGCGACGCGCGGGGATTGGCGCGCGCCATTTCGTGATAGTCAGGTCCGGGCCTTCATCGCCGTCATGATTGCACTCATCGCCATGGTTACATTCTATCTCTGGCTAAACTCGGAAATGACCAATAGCCGAGCGCTGCGTCTCTCTGCCTTTAATGTCGTCTCCATCGTAACAGGTACAGGGTATGCCACCGCTGATTATAACAATTGGGGCCCATTTGCCATATGCGCCTTCTTCGCCTTTATGTTTATTGGCGGATGCGCCGGCTCGACGGCCTGCTCCATCAAAATTTTCCGTTATCAAGTCGCGTTTGAGGGCCTTCGCGCTTATCTCTTTAAAATGCCTCGCCAGCATGCTGTGGCACCATTGCGTTATGGCGGGAAACCTTTGCCAGAGGCAGTATTGTTCTCAGTGATGAGTTATTTCTTTCTTTTCTTTATGACTTTCGCAGCCGTAGCAATCACACTGTCTGTCATTGGCCTTGACCCCATCACGGCATGGTCCGGTGCCGGCAGCGCTGTAGCCAATGTCGGACCCGGACTAGGCGATATCATTGGACCCTCAGGTACTTATCAAACGCTGCCCGGCGAAGCGAAATGGGTCTTAATGTTAGCGATGATTGTCGGGCGGCTTGAAATCGTGACCGCTCTAGTGGTGTTAACGCCAGCTTTCTGGCGCGCTTAGAGATCAGAGATCGGGAAGCTGTAGGTGGTGTCACAAAACTCGCAATTGGCATCGATGACACCATTTTCAGCCATATCTTCCAACGCCTGCTTCTCGAAAGACTTTAACGTATTTTCGAGTCGCGCGCGTGAGCATCTGCACTTGGCTTCAATCGGCGAGGTTTCGACTATCCGCACACCATCCTCATGAAAGAGGCGATAAAGTAAGTCATTCTGACTAAGTTGTGGGTCCAGTAATTCAGAATCTGTTACGGTCTGGAATAGGGCCCGCGCCGTATCCCATGCGTCATCCGTATCGCCCCGAGTTTTGTCTTCGGCAATTTTTTGAATCATCAACCCGCCCCCGCGCCAGACAGGGTCTTTGCCGGGTTCTTGCAATTGTCCACAGACAAGCCGGATTTCGGTTGGGATTTGCTCCGATTGCTTAAAGTAATGCTCTGCACAATCAGATAAGCGAGCGCCTTCAATCGCCGCGAGGCCTTGGTATTGGTCCATTTCTGGACCCTGATCTATTGTCATCGAAAAAGTACCCCCGCCCAACAGCGCCTCGGCTCCTGGGTTCCGATTATCCAACTTCAACTCTTTTAGGCTCGCCTCATCCCAGCGGGCATAGCCGCGAATATGACCATCCGTCGTGCAATCACTCATGAGTAAGCTTACGGCCCCGTCATTGGTGCCGTGACATTGAATAACCAGACGCCCATCAAACTTCAGCGATTGCGCGACAATCGCGGAAATAAGCATCGCTTCCCCTAAAAGCTGCGCAACCAAGTCGGGGTAACGTTTTCCAAGGGCTTCATTTAAAGCAGACCCCATAGTTACCGCGCGGCCACGTACAGGTTTTCCATCAAGCTGAAAAACGGTGACAAAGTTTTGAGTTGTATCAGTCATTAATTCGGTCATGGGCGGCAGATGGGGTATGGCGCCCCGCTTTGCAAGGGGTAATGAGCAGGCGAAAGGCGGCTACTCAGCTGCCATTTGATCAAATTGAACCTGCCCCTCAATAATTTCACTAATGATTGCCTTTAGGTTTTCCGCCAACACCCCATAACTCCGTTTCTTTTTCATGGTCACAGGGTTGAGATAGAGATCGCGATTTATCTCAATTTGCAGGGCTTCGATACCGGCACGGGGCTTGCCGTAATGTTGCGTTACATACCCGCCCGCATAAGGGTAATTTCGGCTCACATTGTAACCCTTATGACGAAACGCTTGTTCCGTACGAGCAATAGTTTCAGGGTGGCACGCGACGCCAAATCGGTCGCCCAAAATTATATCTGGGCGGCGTGAGCCCATAGGCGCAAAGCCAGGCATTGAATGGCAATCAATGAGCAGTGCCGATCCAAACCCCAAGCTGGCCTCAGTGATCAATTCCTGCAAAGCGTCATGATAAGGATGGTACAGCGCTGACAGTCTCGCGCGGGCAGCTCGAAAGGAAAGAGGCTTTTTGTATATTGGGCTCGTCTCAGATAACATTGTTGGAATAACGCCTAGTCCTGCCTCAGCCCGAGGCGAGACACCCTTTGCGTTCGGGATCCATTCACTCGGTAACTCATCTGGCGCTCTGTTCACATCAACGAAACAGCGCGGAAAATTCGCAGCCAAAAGTGGTGCACCCAAGGCGGTGGCAGGCTCGAAAAGCTCAGTGATAAATGCGTCTTCATTGCGGCGTAACGACTGCGCACTTAAAGCCGAGCGCCCTATAAACGCCCGTGGATAAATGCTCCCAGCATGGGGAGAGGCAAAAATAACGCCGCTGCGCCAAATACGTGGCTTGGTGACGCTAATCGCGGGATCAAATGCTTTCACGCAATCCGCTTCCAATGACGTTTCCCAGCCTAACATTTTTTTGCCCATTTACATCTATGCTTAGACAATTTTAAGATACTCGCCTTACCACAGGGCAAACTGGCGGGAATCCTGCATGATATATAGTTCATGGGCGACATCCGTTCCAGATTAAGTCACTTTCGCTCAAAAGGCGAGGTTAAACTCAGCGCTTGTGGAGCGCTCAAAAGGTAAAAAGCTCTATGGCGACGATTTTATATGCTGAAGATGACGATGCAATGCGCAGCTTCTTCGAAAAGGCTCTAGAGAAAGCGGGTCACCATGTTATCGCTTGCGCTGATGGCGAACGTGCTCTGCGCGCCCTGAAATTCGCAGATGGCGCCTTTGATATGCTGCTAACAGATATCATGATGCCCGGTATGGACGGAATCGAGCTTGCAAAACAAGCCGAGGTTCTCTCTCCCGGCATAAAAATTATGTTCATCACAGGCTTCGCGGCTGTGGCCATGGGGGATAGCAATGCCTCAGAGCAGACCGTGCTGCAAAAGCCGGTTCATCTGCGCCAGCTCGTGAATGAAGTTGATAAGTTGATTGCCGCTTAATCTTCAGAATTAGGGGTTGAAAAGGCAATAAGGCGGCGATATACGCCCCCATCCCTAGAGACACTCTAGGATTAACCGAATAGGTTAGCGCGATTAGCTCAGCGGGAGAGCACTACATTGACATTGTAGGGGTCACTGGTTCAATCCCAGTATCGCGCACCATTCGTAGTCGGTCTGCGCAGCAGAAAAATCAATTCGGGGAATTGATTTTAGACGAAGAATGCCCCGACAGGGGCTCTCTAACACAATTGTACATCATGACTTCATTCACCTGTTAATGGAATGTCTGATTAATCGTGCTCAAAACTACATAGGAATTACTATGAAAACTTTTTACGCCATTGGTGACATCCATGGTAGAGACTATTTATTAGAAAAAATGTACTTACGAATAGAAACTGACCCATATCGTTCTAATGAATATGGAAAACCTGTTGTCATTCATATTGGCGACTACATCGATGGCGGACCAAATAGCGATAAAGTTGTAGACTTAGTTATGAAAGGTTCTCCTT
>JAHDCL010000087.1 GCA_020629875.1 Hellea sp. | reverse complement strand
CCATCGAGAAGACCGTCAGTTTCACTTTATCAATCGTGGCTATGAAAGTTTTGATGATTTCCTGGGCTCCCTCGCCTCCCGCAAGCGCAAAAATATTCGTAAGGAACGTGCCTCCGCCCAAGAGGGAATTACTATTAGGCGCCTAACCGGTGATGATCTTAAGCCTGAGCACTGGGATATATTTTGGCAATGCTACATAGATACGTCTCAGCGCAAATGGGGACGACCTTATTTGACGCGCAAATTTTTCGATATGATGCAAGAGACGATGCGCGATGACATTATACTGGTTACGGCCTACCAAGATGATACGCCCATCGCGGCGGCGCTGAACTATATTGGCTCTGAAGCCCTCTATGGACGCAATTGGGGATGCCTAATTCACCATGCAGGATTACGCGACGCGGTCAGTGATTATTTAAAACGCGAGAGACATGCGGTTGAATATGAGATAGATGTATTAGGGAAACATACCCCATTTAGAAAGAATGTATGAACGATTACCGTCCTTATAAAGCTTACACCTCTTATGGGGATGTCATGGTCGCCTTCAGCGCCCTAAAAGCAGGCGGCTTTAATCCAATTTTCCAAAACTTACACGCCGCGCATTTTAATATTTTTGAAGCCCTAGCATTCGGCGGATTTTGGATATTTCTACCCGAGCAAGAACAAGCGGATGCAAGAGAGTGGCAAAACTGGCTTAAGAAAAACCCCATTAAGGATAGTGGCTCCGCCATTAGAAAAAAATATTATTGGGGCACGGCATTTTTTACGGCATTTGCAACATTTAATGTCATAGCCATTCCTTTTTTAGTACTGGGTAGACTCATTGATAAATTCTGGAATTTTAAAAGGAAAACTTAAACAATGAGCCTTCACGGACAATATGACTCTGATAATATCTTCGCCAAAATTATGCGCGGCGAGATGCCGTGTGTGAAAGTCTATGAGGATGACAATATCCTGTCCTTTATGGATGTCTTTCCGCAATCGGAGGGTCACACGCTCGTCGTCCCTAAAGCGCCTTCACGCAACCTTCTTGAAACAAATGCCAAAGACATTGGCCGTCTTTTCGGGTCTGTACAGCGCATCGCCAAAGCCGTTGAGACGGCCTTAAAACCCGATGGGATTGTCATAACGCAATTCAATGGGGCACCAGCGGGGCAAACAGTCTTCCATACACACGTCCATATTATCCCCCGTTATGAAGGCAGAGCCCTCGGAGCCCATGGCGGAGGGGGCGCCATGGCTGAGATGGAGGTGCTAAAATCGCTAGCAGAAAAGATAAGCGCTGCTTTATGATGTCAGTTCAGGTCATAAGCTTGCCATATTTCACTTATCTTTAGGCTTATAATCGTGCTGAAAATCAGCTAGAAAAAATCGTAATTATCTAAGGGCTACAACATGCGCAAAATTTTCCTGTCCTCGCTTGCCTCCGCAGCATTACTCATAGCCTGCGGGCCCAAAAATGAAGTTGAGATAGCACCAATAAAGACAGACATTAAAGCCGAAACACAAGGCTATGACCTTGCGCGGCAATATAGTAAATTCGCCGAAGTTAAAATGAACCCCGATACATCTTTTCTATCTGAAGGGAATCGGGCGGCCGTCAACAAGTTGATTGAAGCTAGTAAATATCTTTCTGAAATTTATCTCTTGCAACTCGACGTTCGCAATCCCGAAATTCGCGCTGAAATCGCCGCTAGCGACCGCCCAGACAAGCAACTCCTGCTCGATATGTTCGATTTGCATTTTGGCGTTTGTGACGGCCTTGAAGACGGCAAAGTCTTTTATGGGGATACGCCGTGCCCAAAAGGTGGCGGCTTTTACCCAGCGGATATGACGAAGCAAGAATTTGAGGATCACATCGCCGCTCACCCTGAGGACGAAGAGGCCTTCACCTCCGGTTACACCGTCATTCGCCGCAAGGAAGGAAAGCTTGTAGCAGTGCCATACTCGATAGAATACCGAAAGCCGCTTCTAGCTGCCGTGGATCTCATGCGAGAAGCAGGCGAATTAACTGATAATGTTCGTCTCAGAACCTTCCTTCGCAAGCGCGCGGCTGCTTTCCTGCGTAATGACTACTTCGATTCTGAATTGGCTTGGATGGATTTAGATGGAGATATCGAAATTGCCATTGGCCCATACGAAGTTTATGATGACAAATTATTCGGCTATAAAACAGCCTTTGAGAGCTTTGTGACCGTTAAAAATCCGGAAGAGTCCAAAGCGCTCGCAAAATATAAGAACTTCCTCAAAGACATGGAAGCCAACCTGCCCGTTGAGGACCAGTATAAGAATTTTGACCGCGGCGCTAAAAGCCCGATTGTCGTAAGTTACCAAGTCCATGGCGGCGGCGATAATGAAAATGGTGTTCAAACCATTGCCTTTAACCTACCCAATGATGAGCGCGTCCGGGAAGCCAAAGGCGCAAAGAAAGTTATTCTCAATAATGTGCTCGGCGCGAAATATGATCGCATTCTCGCCCCCATTGGGGAGCGTGTCTTAGTGCCTGAGCAAGCCAAGCTAACAGCTAAAAAATGGATGAGTAACAACACACTCTTCCACGAACTTTCACACTCTCTCGGCCCCGGCACCATAACCGTAGACGGCGTTGAAACAACGGTAAATGCTCAGCTTAAAGACCTCGCCTCAGGGGTAGAAGAGGGCAAAGCCGATGTAATGGGTGCCTATAATATCCTTTATATGATGGAGCGTGGTGAGCTCGACATTGCCGATAAAGAAGCCTTCCTCGCGACTTATTTCACCGGTAAATTCCGATCTATGCGGTTCGGCACTGGCGCGGCCCATGCCAAGGGCGCGGCATATCAATATAATTATTTCCGCGAAGTTGGCGTAGCGGAATGGCTCCCTAAAGAACAGCGTTTCCGGCTTGATTTCGCGAAGTTGGAACAGGCGATCTCTGACCTAACGGGTAAGATTGTCCGTCTGCAAGGCGACGGTAATTATGACGCGGTCAAAGCATTTTTGGATGAATATCTGCCACTAGACACCGAAGCAAATACTGTCCTCGGAAATCTGGACGATATTCCCTACGATATCCGCCCGATTTATCCAGATAAGATTTAGTCGCACGAGTTAATTTGACCGCTTAGATTTTATCAAATCTCTAATTATCCAAATAGACGCCAAAAGAGACACAGCTATCAAAAATCGCTTTGCATAGCTAAGCAACAACACTTCATTACCACGTCCTTCAGTATATAAAGGAACTGCATTCTTTGACAGCCAAATATAGAAGACTAGTAAGACTATGGTAATAAGCAGGAAACTTATGAGATGAGTAATTTTTCGTAGATGCCATAAACGCTTAGTCATTTTGATAATTGCTATGAGAATCGTAGCCCAGAGAAAAAAGCTTATCCAAACTTCAGGGTGCCCAAGAAACCATAGAGCATGCTGGAAAATCGCGGGCTCAGCACCGTTTGATGAATTTAAAAATTCATTGCCCATGTATTTTTAGACCTCTAAAAGACGGTGCACTTTAAATCGGAATACCTTCTTCGAGACAAAACTCCCGCACGATATCGCGCAGAGTTGAGAGTCTTGAATTAATGCTAATATGAGGGTCTAACCTTTTCCGAAGCTTCTCTGCATCTAGTTTTAATATCGCAGCTTTGACGGGGCCAATCCCCGTGACAGGCATGGAAAGTTGGTCATAGCCCATGGCAACGAGGGTTATCGCCTCAAGCGGCCGACCCGCTATAGCGCCGCAAACTGACGCCGGAACATCATTACTTTTACAGCCATCGGCGATAAATTTCAGGATAGAGACAGAGGCCGGATGTAGCGGATCATAACGATCCGCGACGCGGGCATTATCCCTGTCTGCGGCGAAGAAGAACTGCATTAAATCATTCGCGCCGACTGAGACGAAATCAGCATGGTCACAGACAGACATGATCTGCCACGCAAGAGATGGCGTCTCTAACATAACGCCCACTTCGATTTTTTCAGGGAGTTCGAGACCCAGCTTTTTCGCGCGCTCGACCTCGCGGTCAAATAGAGCCCGCGCCTGTATAAATTCATCCACTGTCGTGACCATGGGAAACATGACTTTTAGATGCCGCCCGGCCCCGGCCGCAACAAGGGCGCGAAGCTGATAACGCATGAGGCCCGGGCGATCTAAGGCAATCCGGATGGCGCGCCAGCCAATGGCGGGGTTTTCTTCTGGCACAGGATCCATATAGGGCAAAATTTTATCCCCGCCCAAATCAAGCGTGCGGAAGGTCACGGGGCGATCTCCCGCTGCTTCTATGGCTTTCCGGTAAAGATCCGTTTGCTCGCGCAGGCGCGGCATAAATTCGGAGACCATAAATTGGAACTCGGTTCTAAACAGGCCAATCCCATCGGCGCCCGCCTGGTCCAGCTGCGGCAGGTCGACGAGTAGTCCTGCATTTAATTGCAGAGAAATTTTACGCCCATCCAGCGTTTTCGCGGGGGTAAATTTCATTTCCTCATAGGCGCGGTTCATTTCTCCGCGAATATTCTGGCGCATTTTGAAACCGGCAATCTGCGTATCCAATGGGCGGATATAGGCGGTTCCTTCCTCGCCATCGAGTAAGACATGATCACCCGTTTCAATAAGGTCGAGCACGCCTTCAGCGCGGCCAATCAACGGGATACCAATTGCGCGGCATATAATGGCCGTATGAGAGGACGCCGCTCCTTCTTCTAGGACAATACCGCGTAATTTTTCACGGTTATAATCGAGGAGCTCCGCAGGCCCGATTTCACGGGCAAAGATAATCGCATCATCGGAAATGTTCTTATTCCCCGGCCCCAGCGCCTCGCCCGATAAAGCTCGTAAGAGACGGTTGGCCAAGTCTTCCAAATCATGCAGGCGCGCCCGCAAATATGGATCTTTTGATTTCATCAACCGCGCGCGATGTTCATTGCGGACTCGCTCAACCGCCGCCTCAGCCGTGAGCCCCGAATGCACAGCTTCGCGCAATCGGCCGACCCACTTTCGGTCATAGGCGAACATGCGGTAGGTTTCATAAATTTCTTTACTGGCGCGGGAGAGCTTCGCCGTATCCCCGGCGACCATGGCATCAACAGAGGCGCGGAGTTTTGCCACGCCTTCCTCTAAGCGGATACCTTCGGCGGCAATATTATCCGCGAGCATATTAGCCGGCGCGACAGGCGGAACATGCAAATAGGCATGCCCCTCCACAAGGCCTCCAGCGAAAGGTTTTCCGTGAACCGTTTCTGGCTTAACGGGCGCAAGGGTAATCCCCTTAAGCGCCGCTTTGGCGCCGCCAACGCGTTCATCATCAACAATAATTTCCGCAAGCACCATCGCCACTGTCAGCAGGTCTTCAACTTCTTCTTCGTTAAAGCTGCGAGCTTGAATTGATTGCACAACCAAAACACCCAATGTGCGGCCCCCGCGTAAAATCGGAACGCCCAGAAATGAATGATAGGGGTCCTCGCCGGTCTCCGGCCGATAGGAAAAGAGGGGGTGACTTGGCGCGTCAGCGAGGTTTAAGGGCCTGGCTGTTAAGGCCACATGACCCACCAAACCTTCACCGGGCTTCATGCGGGTTTTATGAACCGCTGATTTTTTCAGGCCCTGCGTCGCGGAAAGTTCAAGATCTTCTCCTGGGCGCAATAGATAAATTGACGCCACTTTGACCCGCATGGCTTTTGATATGACTTGGACAAAGTCATCCAGTCGTCCTTGAACCGACTCCGTCCCTGCCATGGCGGCACGTATGGCCTGCATCAATTTGGGCGGCGTCGTCTTGATATTAGGATCTACACTCACAAGAAGAATATAGGGGAGAGTCAGCGCAGAGGCGAGGCAATTCTTGGTTAAGTTTGCGTGAGGTTAATGGGCGCCCAATAAAAAACCCGCATCCAGAGGAAGCGGGTTTTGAAACTCGGTCGATGGTAAGAAGATTACTTCTTCTTGGCTTCACCTTTTTTACGGGCTGCAACGATACCGCGGCCTGTTGTGCGCTCGACGATACGGGCTGACTTACCGCGGCGCTCACGAAGGTAGTAGAGTTTCGCGCGGCGAACCTTACCTTTGCGCTTAATTTCAATCGCTTCAACAAGCGGTGAGTAAACAGGGAAGACACGCTCAACACCTTCGCCGTAAGAAATCTTACGAACAGTGAAGCTCTCATTTACGCCTTTGCCTGAACGCGCAATACAAACGCCTTCAAAAGCCTGCAAACGTGTGCGTGTGCCCTCTGTAATACGGACTTGCACGACGAGTGTATCACCTGCTGAAAACTCAGGGATAACTTTACCGCCCTCAAGAAGACGGGCTTCTTCGGCTTTATTTAGTTTTTCAATCACGTTCATGATCGTCTCCATCTATATAGGCCGTCCACAGATCAGGGCGTCGGGCCTTGGTAATCTCTTCACTTTTTTCGTGCCGCCACGCCGCAATCTTTTTGTGATCGCCGCTTAAAAGCACCTCCGGGATAGCCCGGCCTTCAAACTCTCTTGGCTTGGTATAGAGCGGATACTCCAACAAGCCCTCTTCAAAACTTTCTTCCGAAGCACTTTGCGCGTCTCCGAGAACCCCCGGAAGAAGCCGCACACAGGCTTCGATCATGACTTGCGCCGCCACCTCGCCGCCCGCCAAAACAAAGTCACCTATGGAAATCTCTTCCATTTGGCGGCCTTCAATGACGCGTTCGTCGAGTCCTTCAAACCGTCCACAAAACGCAATAAGACCCGGACCCGATGCCAGCTCCCTCACCCTTTGCTGGGTCAGTGGCTTGCCCCGGGGGGTCAAATAGATCAATGGGCGGTCAGAATTTGTGACCACGCTATCGATTGCTTTTGCGGCCACATCAGGTTTCAACACCATTCCGGGACCGCCGCCAGCTGGCGGGCTATCGACAGTTCGGTGCCTATTAACGGAAAAATCGCGTATGTCCACTGTTTCTAGCTGCCAAATACCGCTTTTTTCGGCCCCGCCTATAATAGACGCCCCCAAAACACCCGGAAAGGCGTCTGGAAACAGCGTTAAGACGGTCGCTCGCCACGGATTTTGGCCCATATTTTCGGGTTTTTCACTCATCGAAGCGGCTTTTAGGGTGGGATGAACGCAGAGTCACGGGAATCCTTAGACTCTAAGACCACTAAACCATCGCTTCAAAAAACGAGTATCAATCTCAGCGTCTTACTATGAGCGATTTTAAGACGCGCGGTTTGGACTGATATGGGTGATGTAATCTGGCATTAAGTTTTCTTTGATATAATCGCTGAATGTCCACAGATATACCTATTGGAAGAGAATTACTCGCGGATTTAGCTGATAGGATAAGCATAGCAGATTTGCGAGAGCTTTCTCGGTACGATGCTAGGTTGAATGAAGCCGATGATACCGACAAGCATTTTCGACCCTTGTTAAGAATTAAAGAAACGCTGGAAACTCAAAAATTGAACGCGTGGTACCCTCTTGAAGTGATCGAGCTTTGTCGTTGGGAACAGCCATTTAACCAAGATAAAAAAGCCCACACAATGAGGGCCTTTTGCTGCACTGTTTTACTTCATGCACATACCGATGATTATCCCATTTCTACATCATGCGATTCTACACTTGGAAATTTAATTCAAAGCCTTTTATCCATTGGTGATACATTGTTTGAGAAAGCAGAAGGATTATTTAGGGCGTTATTAGAAAGCCCATTGATTGAACCTTCTGACAAAGTACTGGTGCCCGTAGCTCAGCTTATGGGCATGTTGAGATATCAGCCAGAAAACGTGTTAAAAGAGAAACTTGAGCATCTACTTGAATATGAGAAAGATAATGAGAACCTGAACCGTTTCATATTTGATAAGAATAACGAATTCTTTGCAAAACGCGATAGGCCTCAAATGGATAACGGATGGAGATACGGGAGCAATTATATCTATGAATATTTGCCAAATATTTCTGACCCAATCTTAAGACAAAGATTGTTGGAACTCTGCAAAAGATTATGGAACCCGCAGCCAGAGCATTATGCTCTTCCATTACCATGTCCTAACTAACTCTCTCATACAGTTTATGTTAATTATGCTGGGAGCAGTCAAACATTATCAGTGTCCTATTTTGGGCGTTAAAGGACGCTCATCTTACAGTTGGCTATATTACAAAAGAGCTCCCTACTCCGCATCTTCCACCCTAATCACAACCCGCCCGGCTTTAATATCCACCTTAGGCGTCGCGGCTAGGGTGAAAGGATGATAGAAGCTTTTACCCTCTTTGGGTTTTATCTCTAGCAGGTCTCCGGCGCCAAAGTCCTCTACGGCGATGATTTTTCCGATGCGTTTTCCGT
>JAHDCL010000086.1 GCA_020629875.1 Hellea sp. | reverse complement strand
CTAGGGCTCACTCTCATCGTGGATAGCGCGCCGCGCTATGTTCGGTTTGAGTTTCCTGACGATGGCCACGGCACGCAAGTCACCTTGTCCCTCCATGCCGCAGAGACAGATTTTACGCCATCGCCTGACGTGCCGCTCATCTATTTTGAAGTGGATGACGTTGAAGCGTTCCTTACGGAAAAGAAGCTGACTCCGCTCACTTCGCCCGAAATGAAGTCCTATCTCTGGCTTGAAGCCGACATAGAAGACCCCAGCGGAAATCGCATTCGTCTCTTTACCGCCGGCGAAAATCGTAGATTTCCGCCTTGGAGAATTGCCCCAAAAGCCTAAGGGGTTTTTACCCTACCCAATGATCGCGTTCAATGTCTTTGACGGGCGCATGATCGCTGAAACTTTACTTGCATCTGCATGATAATAGCCGCCCATATCCGCAGGCGCGCCTTCATCAGACTTCAGTTCAGCGAGGATAGCCTCTTCATTGGCAACAAGGTCAGCCGCAATCTTCGCGAAATGTGCTTTTAAATCAGCATCATCATATTGCAGTGAAATAGCTTCGGCCCAATAACGCGCGAACCAGTAGTGAGATGAACGGTTATCATTATCGCCCACCTTACGTCCCGGGGACTGGCCCTCTACGAGAAGTATTTGCGTGGCTTTCTCTACGGCTTCGCCCAAGACAGCCGCTTTTGGACGGCCCTTGGTGGCGAGGAAGTTAAAGCTTTCGCCCAGCGCGCAAAACTCGCCAAGGCTATCCCAACGCAGATGGTTTTCTTCTTGAAGTTGCTGAACATGTTTCGGCGCTGATCCGCCCGCGCCTGTCTCAAACAAGCCGCCGCCATTCATGAGTTTCACGATGGAGAGCATTTTGGCCGATGTACCGAGTTCTAAAATCGGGAACAAGTCTGTCAGGTAATCGCGCAGCACATTACCCGTGATGGTCACAACATCATGACCTTTTGTCATTTCTTCTAATGTATAGCGTGTCGCTTCGCGCGGTGCGAGGATCGGAATGTCTTTACCCGCCTCAGCAAGAGCTGGCTTGATATATTTGATAAGCTCAGCATCATGGGCACGATTTGCGTCCAGCCAAAATGCAGCGAGGCCTGTGGCGTCAAAACGCTCAATGCCTAGCTTAATCCAGTCTAGGATTGGGGCTTTCTTGGCCGTGCAAGAACGCCAAATATCGCCGCCTTCAACTGCATGGCTGATGATAGTTTCGCCGCTGTCTAGCACAATAGAGATAGTCCCGTCAGCACTCGCGGTGAATGTCGTCGGGTGAGAACCATATTCTTCGGCCTTTTGCGCCATCAGGCCAACATTCGACACCGCGCCGCAGGTCGTGACGTCGAGCTTGCCATTCTGCTTAAAGAACTCAACGGTTTCATCATAAATAGGCGCGTAGCAATTATCCGGGATACAGCATTTCGTGTTGGCGGGTTTACCATCTGGACCCCAACCAATGCCGCCCGCTTTAATCACGGCGGGCATAGAGGCATCAATAATAACATCGGATGACACATGCAGGTTTGTGATACCCTTATCAGAATCTACCATATAAAGGTCTGGCTTGCCTGCGAGAGCCGCTTTGAGGTCCGCTTCCATTTCGGCGTTACCCGCGATGAGCTTTTCAAGTGTGCCGATACCGGAGTTAGGATTGAAATCGAGCGCCGCGCCATGCTTGGCGAGGAAGTCTTCGAGATAAATAGACACGAAATGACCAAAGATAATCGGGTCAGAGACCTTCATCATGGTTGCTTTCAAGTGAACGGAAAACAAGACGCCCGGCTCAATGGTTTCAATCTCTTTTTTGATATAGGCGCGAAGGGCTTTGGCTGACATGAATGTGCCGTCAACAATTGTCCCCTCTTCATAGGAAAGACCATCTTTCAGAACAGTCTCAGTTCCTGCACTATCTGTGAACACGATCTTCGCTCCGCCCGCTTGCGCAGCCGAAATTGTGAGAGACTTTTCATTAGCGAAGAAATCATCGCCCGGCATAGAGGCCACAGTCGTTTTATTCTCTGCCGTCCATTCACCCATGCGGTGCGGGTTGAGCTTTGCATAAGCTTTAACAGCTTTGGCTGAGCGGCGGTCGGAATTGCCCTCGCGCAAAACGGGGTTCACAGCAGATCCTTTTACGCGATCATATTTAGCACGTGTGGCTTTCTCATCTGCTGACTGCGGGTCAGTCGGATAGTCGGGAATGGCGTACCCTTGAGACTGTAGTTCTTTGATAGCGGCCTGCAGCTGAGGCACAGAGGCAGAAATGTTAGGAAGCTTAATGACATTCGCTTCCGGTGTTTTTACTAATTTGCCTAGCTCTGCCAAATCGTCTGATACGCGCTGCTCATCGGAAAGAAGTTCCGGGAATAATGACAGAACACGTCCCGCCAACGAGATATCGCGCGTTTCAATTTTAATTCCCGCTGCCTCTGCGAAAGATGATATGATTGGGAGCAAAGAATTCCGCGCTAATTCGGGGGCTTCGTCAACGATTGTATAGATGATATCGGGCGTGGTCTGTGTCATGGTTTCTGGCCTTCTGGGCGTTTCATGTTCCAAAAAAGGCCTATCTATAGGACAAACAATCGAATTCAACGCTTAATCAAGGATTCTGCAGAAAATAATGCCCATATTCAGGGCTTTCGTCCGTTTCTGGTGTCCAAGGCCTCAGAGCTCACGCCTTCTCGCAAGAATGTCATTGGCAGGTGATTCAAATCTTCCCTAAGCCCTCCTTCATGAAAAAGCTCACTTACCTTGCCCTGCCACTTTGTTTCGCGGCGACAGCCCAAGCTCAATCCTCGGATAAGCCTCGAAGCTCAACAGACGGAACAGGCTATATTGGGGCTTCAGTGCTGCTTAGTTCAGAATATCTTGGCTCTGCGGATGAGGAAATACGCGCACTCCCTTATCTTAGCTTCGATAACATCAAAGGCTTCACGCTCTTTGGGACAACGCTGCGTTATCGCGCGCTCGATATCGGAACCGGTCAAGGGTTAGATAAGTGGTCCCTCCGCGCGGGTCCAAGTATTGGGTATCAAAGTGGGCGCGAGAGTGATGAAAGCGAGAACTTAAGCGGTTTTGATGATGTTGATGCAAGTATTCCGCTGGGCGGATTTATTCGCAGCACAATTGGGCCGGTGGGACTGGGGCTGAACATCGGAAAAGACATCGCAGGCGGACATGACGGCGTCACTGCCGATGCCTCTATCGGCACATTTTACCGCGCTGGAAATTTCGCCATACAGCCTACCGCCGGCCTTCACTGGGCGGATAATAAGCACAATGATACCTTTTTTGGCGTGAGCGCAGATGAGTCGGTATCTTCTGGCCTGAATACCTATGATGCAGGCTCAGGCATTTATGCCTACTCCGCAGGCATTGTTAGCTGGATAGAGATAGAAAAAAAATACGCGGTCAGCCTCATCGCAAATTACCGTTGGTTTACAGGGGACGCTTCCGACAGCCCCATACTGAACGCCTCGGATGGGTCCCGAAACGGTATATTTGCGACACTCGGAATATCGCGAAAATTTGATACGACTAAGTGGTAGTATGTTTACGGATGGGCCTGTGCACCCACGCTACCAAAACAAAGCTAATCAGCATCAAAAGATACCAACTTCCGAGCTTTGCGAGACTGACCATATGCCAACCTGCCTCTTGACCGGGGTAGCTCCAAGCTCTTGCATATGTTCCTAAGTTTTCCGCAATCCAGATAAAAAGCGCGACCAAAAATAGTCCTATTATCAAAGGCATAGGCCTATGTTCCTCATCCGCCTTAAACCAGATGACCGTACGGCCATAAAGGAGAATAACGCCCGCAAATAACGCCCATCGAATATCGGGCAGATAGTGATGCGCGAAGAAGTTTGTATAGGCGAGACAGGCTAATCCTGCTTGCCACTTAAGGGGCGGAAAACGGTTGAAACGAAAGTCGAAAATGCGCCAGACCCTCGCAATATAGCTTCCAACACAGGCGTACATAAACCCGCTAAAAAGAGGTACACCCATTATTTGAAGCACGGACGCCTCTGGATAAATCCAAGAGCCCATATGAGTTTTAAAAATCTCCATCACCGTACCAACAATATGGAAGATGAGAATAATTCGCGCCTCTTCCCATGTCTCTAATTTGAAGAATAGCATGAGCCCTTGAATAAGAATTGCCATCACCGTGATGAAGTCATATCTAGCCAGGCTCGCCGTCTCGGGATAAAATAAATATGTCCCGATCAACATGGCGAGCATTAACCCTCCAAAGAGGCAGGCCCAGCCCTGCTTGATGCCAAAGGTAATGAACTCAAAAAGGGCTTGGCTCTTCCACCCTGTGACGTAACGGCTGTGAAAGCTGGCTCTCTTCTCATGTAGATAGTCTTTTGGATCAAATCTCATAATGCTGACTCAATCATATTCATGGTTTGACTTAGACCACAAAATGGCAAGATTTGGTTTATAGACGTTCATGAGATAGAAGGCTCACATGAAAGACTTCCTGATAACATCGCTAATCGCTTCGGTAATTTTGACCCTGGCACTAAATCTATTGCCAATGCTCTTCCCAAATGCTGCTGCTAAAGCGGAGCGAAAAATCGTTGAAAAAATGCAGGAAACTCATGCCGACCGCATTGATCCCAACACACCAAAACTGCGTATCTTCTTTCCCTGGAAGGCTATGATTTTTATATCCATTGGCCTGACAATTGCCGTTAATGTCATTGGCCTATTGGCGCGTTAAGGCAAAATAACGGTCTTTTGCCCATTCAGAAATGCCCGGTACTCCGTATGAAGCCGCACCGCTTCCGCCAAGGTTTGCGCCTCCACATCCCGCCCAATCGCGATTAACTTTGCTGGGGTCTTCGTGTGATCCACTCTCTGAATACCTTGTTCAATAATCGGGCCTTCATCCAAATCAGCTGTTACATAATGAGCCGTGGCGCCAATGAGTTTTACTCCGCGCTCATAGGCGCGGTGATAGGGCTTTGCCCCCTTAAAACTTGGGAGAAATGAGTGATGAATATTGATGATACGGCCTGAATAATCTTTGCACAGTTCATCAGATAAAATTTGCATATAGCGGGCGAGAACGACGAGCTCCGTTCCTGTGTCAGCGGCCAATTTTCGTAAAGCCGCCTCCGCCTCAGGCTTTGTTTCTTTCGTCACAGGAATATGATGATAAGGCAACCCTGCCGCATCTGCGAGCGGCTTTGCCGTCATATGATTACTCGCGATCCCCACAATTTCGCAGTTAAGGCTACCCTTGTTCACGCGGTAAATCAGATCTGCCAGGCAATGATCAAATTTAGACACCATAATCAGAGTCTTCATTTTGCGCTCAGCCGGAATAATATTGGTCGTGAGTTCGAAGGTTTCCGAAACAGTTTTCATATCGATTTTGAACGCCTCCACATTCCCTGAGCTCATATGAAACCCGATACGAGAATAAAAGCGCTCTGAGGACGGTGTACCAAATTGCGAGAGCTCTGTGATGAAGCCGTCATGGCGTGCAAGGCAAGCCGTAAGCGCCGCCACAATACCCGTTCGGTCGGCGCTCTCATTCGTCATGATGAAATTTTGACGTGTCATAAAGATCGGCTTGTTTTAAATCGCTGCTTTGATGGCAGCCAAAGCATCCTCGGCATTTTCAGGCTGAGAGCCGCCGGCTTGCGCCATACCCGGTTTCCCTCCGCCCCTGCCACCTACTTTTTCAGCGCCAGCATTCACAAGGGTGGCAGCGCTATAGGTCCCGGTCAGGTCGTCTGTCACGGCGACCGCAACGGCGACCTTGCCGCCATCTTTTGCAACAAAGCCAACGATACCTGAGCCAATGGCGGAAAGCTGATCATTGAGCATCGCGCGCAGGTCCTTACCCGATACGCCGTCAAGAACGCCGCCGATAAATTTAACGCCATTTATCTCTTCCGCTTTTGCGGCGCCGCCAGAGCCGCCTAATGCCAAGGCCTTTTTCGCCTCGGACAATTCTTTCTCCAGCTTTTTGCGCTCAGCCATCAGCGATTCAATACGTGCAGGCACATCTTCGGGCTTGGCCTTTAGCTTATCTGCTGCGGCGCGCGTATAGCCCGCTTGCGTTTCGAGATATTGACGAGCGGCCTCGCCTGTAACCGCCTCGACGCGGCGAATACCGGCCGCAACGGCGCCTTCTGAGACGATTTTAAACAGGGCAATGTCACCCGTACGCTCAACATGGGTGCCCCCGCAAAGTTCCACTGAATAGGCTTTCGGGGACGAATCTAAGGGATCACCCAATGAAAGAACCCTCACCTCATCGCCATATTTTTCGCCAAACAAAGCCATAGCGCCCGCTTCCATGGCGGCTTCTGGGTTCATCAATTTCGTCGAAGCTTCGCTATTTTGCAAGACAACCTGATTAACCTCGTCTTCGACCTTGGCAAGCTCTTCGCGCGTAATGGCAGCGCCGTGCGAGATATCAAAGCGAATACGCTCACCGTCGACCATTTGGCCCTTTTGTGTGACGTGCTCACCCAATACGCGGCGCAGGGCCTCATGCATGATATGGGTTGCCGAGTGGTTTGCCATTGTGCGTTTACGGTTTTCCGGATCGACCGAAAGTTTTGCGAGATCGCCCTTTGCGATAGAGCCTTTCAGCTTTCCGATATGCACGTGCAAATCACCAGCTTTTTTAAGAACGTCCGTTATGGCCACTTCGCCATTGGGTAATGTCACGTGACCTTTATCGCCCGCCTGGCCGCCGCTTTCTGCGTAGAACGGTGTTTGCTTTGTCACAAACATAATGTCCGTGTCAGAGGCGCTGTCTACCGCGTCACCACCTACCACTAGCGTGTGAATAGGGGCTTCCAAATCAAGAATTTCATAGCCGGTAAATTCGGTGGGGCCGTTATTCTCTCGCGACGCCAGCCAAATATCATCTGTCCCTGTGTCACCAGATTTGAACCCCGCTGCGCGCGAATCTTCTTTCTGGCGAGCCATGGCGGCATCAAATCCAGCGGTGTCCACAGTAATGCCTTTGGACTTCAACGCATCTTGAGTGAGGTCCAAGGGGAAACCATAGGTATCATAAAGCTTAAACGCGGTTTCTCCGTCCAGCGTATCACCCTCACCCAATTTAGCCGTGGCATCCTCAAGGAGCGCTGTACCGCGTCCCAATGTGCGGCGAAAACGCTCTTCTTCTTGCTCGAAAGTCGCTTCAATATTGGCTTTGGCGCGGCCAAGCTCACTGTAAGCATCGCCCATTTCTGAAATGAGGCTTGGTACCAAACGGTGCATAAGCGGTTCTTTTGCCCCGAGAATATGCGCGTGACGCATAGCCCGGCGCATGATACGGCGCAGTACATAGCCGCGTCCTTCATTTGACGGCGATACGCCATCGGCCATCAGAAAGGAACAGCTACGTAGATGGTCAGCAATAACGCGGTGGGAGAATTTGGCGTCGCCCTCAGCTTTGACGCCCGTTAGCTCTACCGACGCACCAATCAGATTTTGGAAGAGATCAATATCGTAATTATCGTGCTTACCCTGCAAAATTGCGGCTGTTCGCTCAAGACCCATGCCCGTATCAATAGAGGGCTTAGGCAGCGGCACTTGTTTCCCATCTGCGTGCTTTTCGAACTGCATGAAAACTAGGTTCCATATTTCGATAAATCGGTCGCCATCTTCATCCGGTGAACCGGGAGGACCGCCAGCAATTTTGTCGCCGTGATCAAAGAATATCTCCGAACATGGACCACAAGGACCAGTATCACCCATAGCCCAAAAATTATCAGAGGTGGCAATGCGGATGATGCGATCATCGGAAAGTCCCGCGACGGTCTTCCAGAGATCGAAGGCTTCGTCATCCGTATGATAAACTGTCACGAGGAGTTTATCTTTAGCAAAACCAAAGTCTTTCGTGACGAGGTTCCACGCATGCTCAATCGCGTCAGCCTTAAAGTAATCTCCGAAGCTAAAATTACCCAGCATTTCAAAGAAAGTATGATGGCGTGCCGTATAGCCCACATTGTCTAAGTCATTGTGCTTTCCGCCCGCACGGACACATTTTTGAGATGTCGCAGCTCGCGGATAAGGCGGGGTTTGGGCGCCTGTGAAATAGTCTTTGAACTGCACCATCCCCGCATTCGTGAAAAGAAGCGTCGGGTCATTATCCGGCACAAGCGGGCTTGACGGTGCGATGGTGTGCCCCTGCCCCTCAAAGAAGCTCAAAAATTGTTGCCGAATGTCGCGTAAAGGAGTCATAGCGCTTCTTACCTAAAATTATGAAGGCTTCATATAGAAAGAGCGCCTGACTTAGCCAAGCGCTCTTTTGTCTAAAGACAGAGGT
>JAHDCL010000085.1 GCA_020629875.1 Hellea sp. | reverse complement strand
AGCCCATTGCGCTTGCATCCTGACGGGCTTGACGCAGGGAGCGGTCAACGCTGGGACGCTTAAAAGTGCTAGGCATGAGCTTGTGCCAGCGAGTATTGTCTGCACCTGCGCACATATCGCGGCGCTTGCGGGCAACACTAACGCTGTCTGTTTCGAGCGAGCGGCCAATCATGCTGCGGCCAATTTCTTTCACGACAAGACTGGGCACACGACGAGCACAATACCAGACCTCCCCGCGAAGTTTTAGGTATTGATTGGGGCAGCGTATCGTTTTCATAACGTTCCTTCCGATGGCCGCACCTCTGGGTTAGAGGAGTATGGTGCACCAATTTGTACAGCACATTGTGTAGCAAATTGTGTTGCAAGACACGAAAACAAGTAAAAGTAGTTACAAGTTTCCACAGGAAACCTAAACAATTACAAAGACTTACGTGTCCACTATCAGGAGATTTATGGTGCGGCCGAGAAGCGTCAGCCCTTTCCATTAAGGTAATAATTACAGTGAGTTAGAAGGCCGCGCAAGTCATTTGTGAGGCAAGGAGTTGGTTTTTTGTGAGGCAAGTTATAACAACCACCTCGCCACAGGGTAATTATGCGATGAGAAGAACAGATTTTCTTTTTGGCTGCAAAAACAAGAGCATTTCCTTTGAAGCCACTCGAGCTTTCCGGTTTTTTTTATTTCCGCCTAACGTAGAAAACCGCCCCTTCACGTTTGCATAGTTAATTTCAAACGAGTCGCTTATAAGATCTAAGACATCTTCTCCGCTCAGACCATTTGAGGTACTTCCAGCTGGGTATGTCAATATCGCTCCACACTCGGCAAACTCCAGACCAATAAGTAACTGCTGCATTGCTTCATGAGATGTTGTGCGCATACTGTAGTTCGAAGTTGGACGTTCTGTATAAGGTGGGTAACGGCCCGAGCCGCTAACATCCGTTTTCTTTCCGCGCGCTAGTGTTTCTAAAACGTGATAAAAACGACTATAATGAACTCCAGAATATGGCGGATCTACGAACACCAGATCAGACTGCTTCAAATTGGGTGTTACAGAATTCGCATCTAATACTATTGCAGAACCCTTCTTTTTTGCATGCCTAAGACTTATGGAGAGGCATCGAGACCGAATATAAGCGAGAGCATCCTTACTCCAAGCTTCCAGAATGTAAGGACCTGCGGTATCATTGGGCTTGAACGGCTGTGCCGTGTGCCCAGGGGATGCACAACAGATACTTGCGACCTGAATAATAGCGGAAAACGCAATTGACTTATGATCAGGGTTTTTGGGAAGATTTGAACGACATATGTCCAAAATAAGAGCCTGCAAAGGACTAAGATAGTATCCGCCATAAGCGCTCACCATCGAAAACTCTGATGCTTCACAAAAATTCCGAGCAGCAAGAACAGTCTTTCCCAATTTCTCCATATTCAACAGAGACTGAATTTCTGTAACGTCTCTAAATAAATAGTTTTTGCGCAACGCATTTTCTATTTTTGCTATCCAAGTTTCCACCCAATCGGCTTGAGAGGGAACAGTCCTTGTCAATATACCCTCAGCTAAAGCAGCGCTGTAACTCTGGAGGTCATTTGAAAGCACCTCAACGTCGTAGTTTTCAGCTACATGGCACGCCACGGCGGTGGATCCAGCAAACAGATCTACAAACCTATCATAATTGCAAATATTATCGTTTAGGATTTGCCCAAGCCCATTTGTGAGCATATTTCGTTTTGAGCCCATATACTTCATGGACATAAACTCCATAGGCCTGCTCGCTCCGATTGACAAACAATAGGCATGCCATTTTCTAGAGACTGCAACCACGATTTGGAGGAACCATTTGCAGCGGTGGAAGCAGTTTCCATATCATCAAGAGAATACCGAACCTCTTCCCACAGACTGCTCATCAATTCCGGGCTTTCGCCCGCATCGAACAGCCCTCTTTTCTCCCCAATTGGGTCAAGCCAAGGTCGTAACGAGGAACCGTCTTCATTGAATCCAGCTTCCTTAAACGCCTTACTCACGAAACCGTTGGCGGCACGTAATAGTAAAACTGCCCGTCCTAATAAACAAAGTGGATCGCTGTTGTTGTTTTGCAATGCCCGCTCAAGCACCAAAGGCGTTTCGCCCCCATCATTGCCTAATAAAAAGTCCTTGGATAAGCGCGGCAGCACTAGTGGAGGGAGATCTTCATATTTGCTGTTTAGCGGCCCAGTGGCATAATTGTCATTACCCTTTTGATATTGATGTAGTTGACGCAAAACGCTGCGCAAAAGGTACTTGTCCAAGGTGTCGAAACCAACAGTTCCCGAAGGCTCTAAAAGCGCCCAAAAATTACTGATGAAAGAGCTATCATCACCGAAGGACGTTGAAAGTGGATTTAAGGCATGAGAGGCATAGCTCGAAATGTTTCGCGAGGCGTGGTCAGTAAACCCAAGGCTAAGATCTAGACCCCAGACATTAATTAACTGACCAGCCAAAGAGTTGAGAGCCGCGCTTGGCCAAAGTGAATTAACACAGTCAAGTATTGAAGTTCGGAACACCGAAACAGCTTCAAAAAAGTATTCCGCATTTGCTGGAATTTTTACCCAAGCCGAAAGCGACTCCCATACAGCAGCATGAGTGCCTTTGCCTGACTTAGTTGTGTCGATTAAATCGTCATGAGAGTAAATATCCCTAATTTCGGATTGAGATGAGACCGAAAAATTCGTTCCATTAAAAACACCCACGCCCACGCATGCGAGAATACTCATCGCCGCTCGAAGTTGAGCATAATATGCCAAATGCCTCGTAGCATGGTGATCTTGGTACGCTAAGGCAGTTATAGCTCGCGAAAGATAGCTCCAAGAATCGATTAGGTGATTAGGCGCAGACGCCGCCAAAACGTCTATTATCTGTGTGTTGGAAAATCTATTCTTTGCAGCACTTAGTGTTCGGCAGGGGCGGCCATTCGCTTGCAATAGTTGCCCTGTATTAGCTAGATGCGCTGCGCCCAGCCACTCCGACACCGATTGACCATTAAAATTCGAGATCCGGGCCGTAATTACGTCTGGGCTTGCTTTTCTAAGGTTTGTTAAGTCGATTTTTTTTACGGCCATTACGAGGCGTTCTCTAAAAGAATCGCGGACGCTTCGGCGATATCTTCAGCTGAATCATTCGCTAGAAACTCAACCAAATCGCGGGTTAGAAGTGTGTATCCTCCACTCCCACGATATGCTCTCTTTAATAATTCGAGTTCGCGATCCTCCCTCACCAATGGCCCATTTAACGATCGCCAATCGAATTTTGCCGTTGCTGTAGCAAAGTCCGTCAAGTTCTTGTGAAATGGTTGTTTACGTAAAGCTTTAGTCGCATCTGCTATGTCGGTATACACTGTTTCTGTTTCATCGATAGGTTTAAAGACCCATTGATCAAGTCCCCAGTCCACGACTTCACTATAAAACAAATCGTTTAGCACGGCGTGTACCGCCCTAACCCCCATATCCTGATTCAACATTGAGGACTGATCATCAAATGGCGATTTGTTTGCCTCTTTGTAGGCCTCAAGCCATTCTATTCCTTCAACATTATCCAGCGACGACTGCAGTAAATTCCAAAACTCTAATATAAACGAAATTTGTTGAGCTCTATTCCAACCAAGAGGTTCATCTGAGTCATCATAAATAGCTGAGTGATACAAACCATAGCGCCCCTTTCCTCTTCCTGTTCCCAAAAAGGATGTGATTAAAGATCGCGCCCAAGCCGCTTGACTGACTCTACCACCACCTTTCTCACCAAGCATGTTAATACGGTCATGCCACGCGCTTTTCTCTATGGTGTACATCCATTCAGTAATTTCTTGGGCTCTAGCCTCTCTATAAACTGAGAGATCATCATTATGCTTGAGCCAGTCTTGAGTTCTCAGCAACGGATATAAATCGAATGCATGACTAGGATTTATTCTTTTTGGAGAAACATTAATCGACCAAAACAGGTAAGCCTGCCAAGCAATATCCAATCCATTAAATGCCACCACTGGAAGCTCAAAATCGTCGGGCAAGGGCTCATCATTATCATTCAAGTCAAAAGCCCATAAACGATGTTGTCCATCGATGACTTCTAGAGGGCGCAAATCGGCAGCACCAAAGTTCTGCAGGTCAGGCAAGACTAACTTGTGGCCACATTCCGTAGGTTCCACAGAAGCAACTGCGGACGATGAAATTGTTTTTTTTCGCCGTATATCGTTTGGCTTTAAAATGTTGACCACAATAGCGGTCGGGATCCAACCAGGCTTTCTCAAAGGGCCCTTTTCGTCTGTGTGCTGGTCTTCCCTAAGATCCCCATAAGGGTAGCCGTACTTAACATATCTTTTGATGCGTTTCGTTCTATTACCGTCTCTGTATCTTTGGATCCCCTCAGCGGAGCTAGTGCTTCTTTCTCTTTTATAAACGTCACTGTAGGCTCTTAATTCAGCAGCTTTCATAGAGAAAACATAAGCATGCGGATTGGGTTTCCTTCTAGGAGCCTCGCGTGAATACTCGTAGTCGTCCCATTCATTCAACCACTGCTTAAACTGTAGCATTGGTATTTCTCGTTTATTTAGATCATCAACCATACAATTCCCTTGAGAGTAAAAGGATCTCACAGCTACAGCATCTTATGCAAGGATTAAATTTCGGTATTTAAATCAATCAATTATTCGCTTTAAGCACATTATGACTGACTGGGTTTACCGCCCAATCCCTCGCGTCCGCCCAGCGTCCCAATCAATCCCGCCGCCGCTGAGTACGCGGCCTTTGATGCGCTTGCCCCATTTCTGGGCGTGATGATTTTCCCATGGCACGAGATAGAAGGCCCGCTGCGTCTCAATCATCGCATGGGGGCCGTGGGGAAGTTCATATTTCTGAACAACGGTGCCTTCAATCAATCGTCCTGCTTGTTCCGCGATATGGGCCTTGCCTGTCATGCCTTCCAGCTTTTGGGTCGCGGCGTTGAACCCTTCAGTCTCTAACGCTTTCACATATCC
Organism: Hellea sp.; assembly: GCA_020629875.1. GTDB lineage: Bacteria > Pseudomonadota > Alphaproteobacteria > Caulobacterales > Maricaulaceae > Hellea. The sequence goes on along the minus strand of JAHDCL010000085.1, from coordinate 3,348 downwards.
GCGTTTGTAGGTGACGTAACGGCTCGTGCCTTCTTGACTTCGCTCAGCATAGCCTTGCTTGATCAGCCATTCTCGGCGCTGCTGGAAGGCCGTGTCGAGTTCTTTCGCAAAAGGGCTTATTTTTGAGCTTATGCCGTCCATATCACCTCTGCCCCAACTGACCTGCGAGCGGTCAAGCCAAGTCGCACCGGGACTCTCAAGCTGCGCATTCAAGTCTTGGCGGGATAGCAGCTTCACGCCTGATGCGCGGCCTTGTTTCATATCCAGCGCGATGGCCTTTTGTTCAAAATCGGTTGGAACCCGCCATTCATAGGGGTCACCATCTTTGTCTTTGCTAACAACTTCAACCACGCCCGCCTTAACCAGTGTCGCTAGGCGTAACCTATGCGCCCGTATATGGGCCGCGCCTCTACTGCCGCTCCCGTCCATCCAATCGTCTGGCCCGCTTGTCGCTATCGCATAGTTTCCGATAATCCCATTACGAGGCTTGCCGTGATAATCCTTACTCGTCGCAAGGGCTTGTATGTTGCGATCAACTTTGCGCAAGCTCGGCGGTGAGACTTCGATGATTGAACCGACTTTGGCCGCTTCGCCCGCTCGCGTGTCCATGCCTGTTTCAACCGTACTTACATAGCCATCAGTGCCGTCGAAAATGAACCTGACTTTACCACCGCCTTTTTGGCTTGCGTCCATGCCTTCATCATAGCCATGAGTTTTGCGATGACGCGGCCAATGACGCGGTGAGTTGAAAGGCTCCCATCGTAGCTCTGACGGCCATCATGTAAGCGAACAGGTCTTTTGATGTTGGCCCTCTTCATCGCCGCGTGAAAGTCTTTGTTGAGCTGCTCGCGCTGCTCTATCTGTCCGAGGGTCTTGAGAGTATCGTTTTCGATATGCCAGCGACCTGACTCAATTTGCGTGGCAAGGCCAATAGACTTCAAATGTCTCATTCGCCCAATCAGGATATGTCTGTTCATGGATGAGTTGGCGGGGAAGGTGGCTGCGGCTGACCCTGCGCGTAAGTCGATTGTGTTGGTGAGTTTGTCCATACCGTCCGCGATATGCCTGTCTGCTGTCGTGACGCGCATGGCGCTCATCTCGCGCTTCATCTCCTGCTGGATTTCAAGCTCGGACTTCCAACCCAACTCGCGGGTGAGTTCTTCCTCCAGCCGTCCGCGAATACCGCGCGAGATATACTCGCCTGCTATGTTCAAGCCTTTGCCGTCATGGGTCACGCCTCGCGCAATGATATGCGTGTGGGGATGAGCCGTATCAAAATGGTCAACCGCCACCCAATCCAGCCGCGTACCTAAGTCCTCTTCCATCTGTGCCATCAGTGCCCGTGTTGTGTCTTTCAGGTTCGGCGTGCCATCGCCGTTTACGCGGGCCAGCTCCGCGCCGTCTTCGGGCGAGATCATTATTCGAAACTGGTGCGGGTCTCCGCGTCCGTCAAAGCTCTCTTGCGAGCGGGCCACAAAGTCCCGCCCGTCAATCTCAACGCCTTCGTCTGGGCCGTAGAGCTGACCTCGCGTTGGGGTCAGTTCCGCCGAGCCTTCCAGCCCCTCGGCTCGCTCGACACCTGCGCCTTCGCGCTGGAGGTAAGCCAAGTGGCCGCGAGAGACGGAGGACTTCGCATTGCGTAGCTTCACCACGCGTACTTTCACAATCGCGCGGCGGGCGCGGTAGCGGTCTCCCGTCACCTTGTGAACGCGCCAGCCTTGTTTCGGCCCAATGCCACGCTCGAGAGCGGCGCGGCCTCTGCCACGCGCGTTAAAGCGACCTGTGCGCGGCTTGGCAGGGATGGTCATAGTGCGCCGCCCAGAGACAGCTTTTCCTCTCACCAAGGCGGCGCGAACCCCTTCATGAAATCCCTTGTAGTTTGCGGGAATATTGACTTCAGCGCTACCTGCCGTAGTTTTGCGAGCTTTGGCTCTTAAGCGGAAATCATCTTCATCTGACATTTGCCCATAATCGGGCAAAATAAGCGCATTTGTCTCGAAGGAAGCCGATTGGAAATTACAGGGAAAAGAGAGTTTCTAGGGATTGGCGGGATAGGGGCACTTTGGAGGCAACGCACATCAGTTACCAAAAAAGTAGCACCATCAATCGCGTAGCAAAAACAGAGCTTTAGCGTCGAAGTGCCCCCAAAAGGGCGGTTCGCTTTATCTTGCTAAAGCTCTTTTTCTTCCTTACCTCTCCTCAAGCTCCAATCCCAACTAATTAATTACGCTCTCTCAAAACAGTGCCGTCCGACGCGCGTGCCGGAGCCGCCTACACGAGCGGAGGCAGGGGCGTTGGACTCGCCGCAAAGCGGGGAATGAATATTGATATGTATAAATTAATGCTATTTTGAGGCACCCAAATTCAGACTTCGTTCGCTTAGGTTAATCCACAGAAATAATTCACAAGAACTTGCGCTTTTATAAAGTGTTCGCTATTTGTACTCCATGGCAAGATGTACAGCACCAGTTCGAGGACACAGTTCAGCAAGCGCAGAGGCAAGGTGCCCAGCCTGCCGATACCGATATGGTTCGCGGCGCTCTAGTTGGGGATCGTCCAGTTCATCATATTCACCTTCAAGCTACGGAAGCTCAAATAGTAGCGTATCAACCCGTGCAGGAGGAGGAGGCAGCGCCAAGGTAAAGCCAAGCTGGTCTCGTGCTGGCTCAGGCATCATGTACACACCTTCACAGGTGCGAACACTTACTCCAGTCCGTCGCAACGTCGAACAACGCGCAGTCAAACCAGACTTGCGTGATGTCTTTCTTTGTCACGCATGGGATGATCGTAACGGTGCTGCTAAAGAACTACATGACCTGTTGGAAGCAAAGGGAGTTAAGGTCTGGTTTAGTGAAAAAGATGTGCCATTGGGCACAACACTAATGCGTCAGATTGATAAAGGCCTAAAGAATTCTCGCATAGGCCTCGTACTTGTTACCCCAGCGCTATTGGGAAGCTTGCAGCGTGAAGGTATTGCAGACCGAGAACTTTCAGCCCTTTTAGCGCGCGACCTGCTCGTACCGATTGCACATAATACGACATTTGAAAACATTCGCGACGAGAGTCCTCTGCTTGGCTCTCGAAGCGGTTTGAGTACATCTGAAGACACTATGTCTATGGTGGCGAGTAAAATTGCAGAGCTAGTTACCGTACATACAGACGATAGACGTGCAGCGTAGTGAATAGATTTCTGCATTCACGAACTCTTTTTTTCTAAAATCGATGACTTCAAATCGGGCAAGCATTTAATCAGCCCCTCACTCACTGGATGAACTATCTTCATCATCTCTTCGCGACGGTATTTAAGCGAGCCTCCATCCCCATATTCAGGGCGAGGATTACGATGCC
>JAHDCL010000007.1 GCA_020629875.1 Hellea sp. | reverse complement strand
CTTTATTGGTTTTCCAGAGCACGATTTTGCGCACCATGGTTGCCCCGCGAAGTTCTTTAAGCGCCACGGCCCGCTTAATGATTTTAGATTCGGGTAGCACAATTTCTTCGGCCACGCGGTTCACATCAGGTATTTCGACAATGTCGGTGAGCTGGGCCAGACGGACATCATCTTTTTGTGCCTGTTTATCATCGCGAAAGCGGACAAATTGCGGCGAGATAATCGAGCAGAGCGGAAGGCGGCGAAGCCCTTCCCAGCGCGCTTCATCCGCGTTCCATTCCAATACCATCTTATCAATCGGGTTACCGCGCGATGTCATGGCCACCAAATCCAGACAGGTGATCTCAGCCACCAATCCTGGCTCCACCATTTGGTAAGCCACGCGCGCGGAATTCACCTCGTGAAAGTCACTTTCCACCACGCGCGCTTGGAGCTGCTTTAAAATCAATTTGCGCTGCTCATCGGAAAAGCCGCCGCCGACACGGGTGACAATTTGATAGCTCCCATCGCCGCGAACAATCGCGAGCAGCATATCATGCAGCATGCCTTGGCGATCATCTGTGCTCTCGGTAAATCCGATGACGGCGAGGTCGAGATTATGCTTAGGCTTAACCTTAAACACACCGGCATTGGGGGAGCGCGCGACCACACCTTCATGCCCGCCTTCTGTAACCCAAATATCATATTGCTTCAGGACTGCGGCGAAATTTTCCCCGTTTACGGTTTTGACAGGGTGAATAAGTTTCCCGCCGCCAAATATCTCAGAGAGTTTCGAAATCGAGGCTGTGTAATCCATAGACAGGTCATGGCCGTCCAGGTCGTAAATATTGAAACAGGCAAAACCGAGCTGTCCTAGCTCTTCATCGGTGGTCGGTTTGCGGCCTATACGGACAATGTCGTGAACACGTGTGGCTTTGCCGTCTTTCTTGCGAAACTCTTCTGTGCGCTGCACATAAAATTCACCGCCGATAAGCGCTTTTTTCACGCCCGCATTTTTAAGGTGGCTAATGGCTTCCTCAAGGAAAGGTGCGCCTGCGCGTAAGGTTTTACCGGGGTTGAGAATACAGGCCTCGCCATCTCGATAAATGAGCATCGTAAACTCACCATCGATTTTCTGGCTAATCTGATACTCCCCGTCGGGGATGCGGCGTTTGGCACTTTCCGTATCAAGCGCCATTGTCATCTGACCGAGCTGACGCCGCCGCATACGCGCAATGCGGAGCAATCCGTCTTCGTTTAGATCATCGATGGAGCCGATACGATAAGGGCCGAGCACAGCCCGCATATTCTCTTCATTATAGAGCTTAGGCATCATCTGCCTCCGGCACTTTCAGCTCCAAGTTCGAGAGATGCAGAAGCAGTATATATTTATCGCCGTCAATCCGGCCTTCCAAAAAGCCGCGATAAGGGAGGGAGCGTGAGCGGAAAATCAGCGGCGCTTTACCGCTCGGCCCCGCGCCCACAATCATCAGTGATTTCGCCTCATGCAGTTCCTTAGCCATCTCATAAAGAAAGTCATAGGTCAGGCCATTAATATGCACGATCTGAAGCTTGGTTGCGAAAACGAATTTGCGAATGGCTTCGGCTTTGGGAATCATCTTCCCCGTCCATGTCAGGGGAATCTCTTCATCGACATTGGCTTCCAGCCGTCTTTGCTCGCGCCGTTCCCGTACAGAGCCATCGGGATTATAAACCACCTCTTCTTGCTGAATGCGGTAAACCAACTCTTCTTTGGGATTGATATAAACCCGCGATAAATCCCAGAGGAACATACCGTCCCGCTCAAAATCAATCTCAGGGTCTCCCTCAGCGAGGGCCGCGCCCAAAGCCTCAGGCGTTTTATAAATCTCCAGCATGGATTCATAATCTTGATGCACCGCGCCTTTCAATACTTTGCGCGTATAGGCAGGGAGCTTTTTCGGGCCCTGATAGAATATCGTGCGCCGCTGACGCGTCGACTCCGCCTTAACAACGGCATCGCGCATCCGCGCATCTGAGAGATTGACGTTAGGCATTAGTTATTCCCCAAATCCAAGAGACTAGCATCGAACCATATATCTTCATGGTCATCCCCAACCAAAAATCGCCAACCCGGAGGTAATCCCAAAAACTTTACTAAATTGGGAAATTTAGATTCCATGTGGCTGACATGCATTGGTTTGAAAAAGTCATCGGCTTGGGAATAGTCCCCTGACCATAGATACCAACCACAGGTGCCTTTTTCTGGGGCATGGCGTAGGCCATGGTTGGTCAAACTTTTATCTCCAAAATTATCAGAGACGCCAATCATTTGATTAGAAAGCGCAGGGTATAATTCCACCCCATTTTGCGAGCATATTTTTTCTTGCTCTAACATAACTACAACATATCAAAGTCAAAGGCGTCGGTTTCGCCGCTATCATCTTCGCCGAGCTCTTCTGCGCGGGCCGCGCAAATGGCCGCCTGTTCAAAGCCGACAAATTCTATCTCGCTCTTATGCCCGATAAGCATCCAGAGAACATCATCCTCGCCCATCATCAAAAAGGCGGGGTCGTGATAAATGCCGCCGCGATAAGAGAAGGGGAATTGATAAATCGCGCCCGCTTTCAGCTTTTGCATCAGGCCGTCATTTATCTCGGTTTCGGCGTCGAGACGGTAAGCGAGCCTTATGGGGTGATCCAGAAAGGTCTCAATATCGACTTCTTCGGTGAGCTTGGTCGGGGCTTTGAAACTGGACTCGACTTCGGAGATTTCCTCGCCATCGCGATTAATCGGGATAAGCTCATCCCGCGTTACCCAGAGCCCTTCGGTGTTCACATAACCGCTCGCCGTGCCGCCATAAGGAATAATCGTCCGCCCGTCCCGCGCGAGCGTCGCCAGCGTGCAAGGCTTCATATTGGCGTCAAAGGTCTCCGTCTCCACACGGCCATAAACCTTGGACCGGTCCACCTTGTGAATGGCAACTTTAAAGGCTTCATTGCCAAATATGAATTCTAACTTACGCGGCATGGTCCCTCACTCACACAGCTTTCCTACCAAGCCCAAGGCCTGCGTGAAAGCTCTTTGCCCATCATATTCGGGGCGGCAGGAGACGCCTTTATCGTCAATATAGGCATGGGCGGGCGGTTTGCCTTGGCCGTCATGGACGGAGGTATAGGCGAGGCTGTGTCGGTCAAGCCATGTTTCGATTTTGGCTTTCATCTCGTCCCGCTCTTGGCCCGAGAGATCCGCCATGCGCGAGGTCAGCACGATAATATCAGCATAGTCATTAATCTCGCGGGTAAACTCGACCGCGCCATCAATGGGCGGGCCTATCTCTGTGCGTTTGCCAGACTTCACACGCAGCGCCAGCACGCCGTCCAAATCAATACAGACTTTGGCACGGCCTGTGCGTTTAAATTTTCGCTGATTGGCGGCGATAGAAATTTTACTCATGCGGCCACGGGTGAGCAGCTCACTCATGGCGGGATCGGCGGTATCAATGCGCGGTGGGGGCGGGCCGCCTCGCGCTTCGAGCATCACGTCAATGGCGTTGTGTCCTGTCAGCCACGGATCATCGAGCCAATCATCCCCGGACCAAAGCGAGCTATAATGATAGCGCGTATGGTGCAGCCCCGGCAGGCGAAACCAAGAGCCCAGACTATCCTCTTTGACTTTTTTCGGAAATGTCTCCGGCTCCTCATCCAGACCGTTTTCTTCCCAGGTCTCGACGATGCCTTTGACCATGGCGTAAATATCAACTGTCGGTGCGGGGTCCTCAAAGAGAACCCAGAGGTGATAGCCGCCTTGGGTATTGGTATCAAAGAGCATGGGGTCATAGCCCTTTTGCTGAAGCTCCTTCCACCATTTCAGGGCACAGTTCAGATTGCGGCGCTGATGATCTTCGGCACCCAATTTATGCTCATCATGCAGGTCGATATCGATACCAAACCAGCGCGACGTCGTTTCCTTTGACTTTGCATGAAGCCCGATAATTTGCGGCTTGCGGTGATGGCGGCTGGCAAAGTGACGAGTCAGCTTATCAATCGTCACCATATCCTCGCCGCGCATTTCCTTTTTCGGCAGCGTCATAGCTTTATAGCTTTTGCCTTCACGGCGGCGCTCAGCAGGCGTTAGGACAGAATACTGCCCCCAAACATCTTTGCGGTTAACGAGGCGCTCCATCGCCCAATCGGCCAGCTCGCCCGCGCGCTCCGCCCATTCTTCCCCAATTATCTCATGCGGCGTTGCCATGACGGGTGTGTAGCGGGAAAAAGAGGGCTTGGGAATGGCTGATGACTTTAATCAAAGTCTCGGATTTTACCCCTGAGTTTCTTAACCTCACTGCGCTCGGTCTTCTTTTTAAGCCGCCGCTTAACCGCGCCATAACTCGGGCGGGTGGGACGCCGATAGGTTTTTGGTTTTAAGGCTTCAGCGAGGAGGGCTTGGAGACGGTCTAAGGCTTCTTGCTTATTGCGCTCTTGGGTGCGGTGGTTTTGCGCTTTGATGACAATGACGCCGTCTTTGGTGATACGTTTATCGCGAAAGGATTTTACGCGATCCTTCTGACCCTCGAGCAAAGATGAGACGTTGATATCATAACGTAGATGGATGGCCGAGCTCACCTTATTGACGTTTTGCCCGCCGGGGCCTTGGGCGCGAATGGCCGTCATCTCAATCTCATCAAAGGGGACAGTTATGCGAGGGGTTATCCGAAGCATAGCGTCTTGTGCCAAATATGAGCTGCGGCGTCACGTCTTTAGAAAATATTTGTGCGGCGCAGGCCTTAAAGCCTAGAATGAATGAAATAAACAAAATGGGACATGGCCATGACACTTATCCGCAACATCGCTCTTACCGGCGTTATGAGTTTATCACTGGCGGCCTGTCAGCAGTCAGAAGTTTCCTCCGGTGACTCTCCGCTGACCACAGATGAGGTCTTCCGTGTTGACGCCATTCCTCATGCACAGCTGCCCGGTAACGTCGTCCCGCAAAGTTACCGTGTGGATATGAAAATGGACCCTGACGCCGAAGGGTTTAGCGGCGTTGTTGAAATTGATGTCGAGATTTTAAAGCCGACCGATAAGATTTGGCTACACGGGAAACACATGACGGTGAGTTCCGCGACGGCCATGATTAGCGGCGAGCAAAAGCCTTTGGTCTTTACAGAGATGTCAGCAGAGGATGCGCCGTCAGGTGTTGCGAACTTAACGTCTGAAACTGTTCTGCCTGCGGGTAAGGCAACGCTAAAAATTGCCTATGAAACACCCTATAACCAAGCGCTTAATTCAGCCTATCAGGTCAAACGCGGCGGAGAAGGTTATATCGTCACGCAATTTGAACCGCTGGGCGCACGCGAAGCCTTTCCGAGTTTTGATGAGCCGAAATATAAAGTGCCATTCACGCTGTCTATCACCGCGCCAGACTCTGATTTCGTTTATGCTAATACGCCAGAAGTCGGAACCAGCACAACGGAAGAGGGCTGGATTAAACATGACTTTGCGACGACCCGTCCGTTGCCGACCTATTTGGTGGCGTTTGGCGCAGGTCCATATGATGTGAATGATTTTGGCGATATCCCGCCCAATAGCATTCGTAAAACTCCGTTAGCGCAACGCGGCATCACGGCCCAAGGTTCAGGCGATGAAATTTCTTTTGGCCTTGCTGGGACAGAAGCCATCCTCACCGCGCTGGAAGAATATTTCGGAACGCCTTACCCTTATGAAAAACTCGATATTATCGCCGCGCCAGAATATGCTTTTGGCGCGATGGAAAATCCGGGCGCTATTGTTTACCGCGAATACCTCATGCTGATGGATGAAGGCGCACCGCTCCGTCAGAAGCGCGCCTATAATCGCGTCCATTCGCATGAGCTCGCCCATCAATGGTTTGGTAATCTGGTCACGCCTGTCTGGTGGGAAGATATTTGGCTGAACGAAGCCTTCGCGACATGGATGGGTAATAAGGCGATCGATATCGCTTACCCAGACGCGAATTATGACCGCGTCACGCTCAACGCCTCTTTGGGCGCCATGAATATCGACACGCTCTCGACCACCCGCAAAGTGCGCGAGCCCTTGGCGCGGTCTGAAAATGTTATGGACCAATTTGACGGCATTACCTACCGTAAAGGCGGCGGCGTGCTCGATATGTTTGAAAGCTATGTCGGCGAAGACAAATTCCGCGACGGCGTGCGCCTACATATGGAGCGTTATAAGGACGGCGTGGCGACGGGCGACGATTTTTTTCAAAGTATTGCTGATGGGTCAGGGAGTCCTGACGTGGTCGACGCGATGAAAAGCTTTGTCGATCAGCCAGGCTTGCCATTGGTGAGAGTTAAGATGGAAAGCGAAGGTCCAAAAACGTTCGTTAATGTTAAACAGTTCCGTTATGCACCGTTAGGCTCAAAAACGACGCAAGGCCAAACTTGGCAAATCCCTTTCTGCGCTCGGTTTGGGTTTGATGACGGAACCGTTGAGAAGAAATGCACTTTGTTAACGGAGGCTGATGAAAATATCTATTTCGAGTTAAAGTCCCGTGCGGCATATATAATGCCTAATGAAAATGGCGCGGGATATTATCGTTTTACGCTTGCTGACTATGACCTTGCTGGCTTCGAAGACAATCCTGAGTTAGATAATCGAAGCTGGACAGCACTCCTCAAAAATCTCGACAAACTTAACACCCGCGAAGCCCTCTCAACCCAAGACAGTCTCGTTGCAGCCTTCCGCGCAGGCGAAGTTGAGAGCGCCGTCTTCCTCAAAGGCCTGGAAGCTTTCGCCAAACATCCTGAATATGATGTGGCGTCAGGGGCAGGGGCTTTGCTCGGCTTTATGGATAGTGAACTCGATGCCAAAGACGGCGTCGCGCGGCTCGTGCGCGATATGTTTGCCGATCGTTACGCGGCGAATGTCGGTAAAGATACGGTTGATGGTAACCTCCTTGTCCCGACACTGGCCTCACGTCTTGTCTATTTAGGACAAGATGAAAAGCTTACCGCAGAGATGGCGGCCAAAGGCGCGGCTTATTTGGGGCTAAACGGCAAAGCAAATAAGAAAGCCGTCGCTCCCAATTTAGCAGGCCTCGCTTTGGCGCAAGCCATGAAAGCCAATGGCGAAAAAGCTTATGCACCTTTATTGGAGCTTGCGACCAATGGTTCCGCTTTTGAAAAAGGCACGGCCCTAGGCGCGCTCTCCGCAACCACTGATAAAGGGATTGCTAATAAGCTTCGCAGTCTGGCTTTGGACGAAGACAGCCCACTTACAGGACGCCAAGCTAATTCCCTCATTAGCGGCCTGATGAATTCTGACGAGCACAGCGAGGACACATGGACGTGGCTGAAAGAAAATTTCGCCGTCTTTGTTGAGCGCAAAGTCCCGGATGTACGTCTGGGCGGAATGCCTGGCTTTGCACGCGGCTGTTCCCTCGAAGCGCGCGATGAGGCCAAAGCCTTTTTCGAAAGCCAAGCGGACATCATCCCCGGCTATGAGCGCAGCCTTGCGCAAACGGTTGAACGCATCGAACTTTGCGCGGCCCTGAAAGAGGCCAAGGCGGAAGAATTAACGGCGGCGTTGCAGGCGCGATAGGCCTATCAGCGGAGCGCCCTAATCGCGGCGCTCAGCAGACCTCATAGCCAAAAAGCTCGACATCAGTTGATAGATAACCAGGTTTGACAGGCTCGGTTTTGGTGAGGTCTGTCGACAGATATTTTTTATTATCATCACAAAATATGGTGACGACTTTGGGCACTCCGCCCATAGCTTGATGGACTTTCAGCGCGGCAATGAAATTAGCGCCCGAGGAAATGCCGACGGCTAAGCCCAGCTCTGCACTGAGTTTTTGGGCCATGATGATGCCGTCGCCATCATTGACGCAAACAATATCGTCCAAAGTTTGAAGGCAAACAATTTCAGGAATGAACTCATCTGAAACGCCTTGAATACGGTGTTTGCCCACTTTGTGGCCCGTTGTCAGGGTCGGGCTTTCAGCGGGTTCCATGGGGTGAATTTTAACGGTGTTGTCATAGGCTTTTAAGGCGCGCCCGACACCCATCACGGTTCCCCCTGTTCCAACGCCGGCGACAAAGGCGTCTGGCACACAGCCTAGCTGGTGTATGATTTCTGGTCCCGTTGTGCGGCAATGGGCGTTGCAATTATCTTTGTTAGAAAATTGCCGCGGGAGGAAGACATCATTTCGGGTGCGCGCTAAGTCTTCAGCCATTTGAATAGACCCCACAAAACCGCCATCAGCATGGCTGACGAGGCGGACGTCCGCCCCATAGCTTTTCATGAGGGCTATACGTTCTTGGCTCATCCAATCGGGCATATAAATGCGGACTTGGTGACCGAGGGCACGTCCCAAAGCGCAAAAGGCGATTCCGGCATTTCCGCTGGTCGCTTCGACAATCAAGTCACCTTTGCGCAAAGCGCCTGATTTATAAGCGCTTCGCAGGACTTCTAATGCCATGCGGTCTTTAATCGAGCCTGAGAGGTTAAAATATTCCAGTTTGGCAAAAAGACTAACAGCGTTGTTCTTATAGGCAAGATTGAGCTTGATAAGCGGTGTGTTCCCGACAAGCTGATCAATTGTATGAAACATTGGCGGAAGTTTGCTGGGCTTCTGCTTTTGCGTAGACATGTCTAATGAATATCTCATAACCTTACCCTTTTTTGTAAGGTTATTCCGATAGCGCGATGATTTCTTCGCAATAATTTATATCAATATTTCAATATATGATGAAATATTTTTTTATTTTTCGCTGCAGGTAAAATACTTTTTGGTTTTGACCCGGTGAACCTGTTCTTTAGTAGCACACTATCTGGAAAGGCCGGCGCTTTATTCCACGAGGCGCGCACTATCATCAGAGCGAGGCAGAATTGGAGGAATATCTGCAGCTATATGGTCGGCAGAGACCGCGATATTGGCGCCGTCACCAATGCTGATTTGATGCGCAATGAACGATGTTGCAGGGGCGTGCGTTTTGGCCAAGCTACCGCCCAAGAAATTAATTCTTTGTGTTGGCAAATAGATTGTACCCAAGATGTTCAGGATTGCGCCCTCCGTAATGGTCGTCGTTGCATCAGGATAAGACGGATTATCTATAGATGTCTTTCCTAATGATTGCGCAAACACGAGGCCCTTTAGCGGGCCGTCTGAAGGGCCTTTTAAGTTGAGGACTGAACCATCTCTGATTTCCGCATTCGCGCTGTTATGCAGAACAAATGTAACACCATCACCTATGAGCTCAGTCCCAAGGCCAAAGACAAGTGAGCCGCCGGTAATATGGTATGTGCCAGGATCTAAAATGAATTCTTTGCCCTCAAGAAACAAGCCATTGCAGTAATTCCCTGGCTGTAGATGCAATTTTTCGAAATAGGTTGGGTACCATATCCGCCCTTCTTGAGTCGCAAGGTTCCAGCGGGCATTTTCTTCAATCTCATGATTTTCAATCGCATCTCGCTCGGCGCGCCAATCTGCAACTTTTACTTGGAGTTCTTGCTCACTTATGCATTGGCCGGGTTCTGGAACATTTATCTCTTCATATGGATTATTCGCTGCTGCGCACTCCGTATTCACATAAGGGGAGTAAGTTCCTTCTGCCCCGCCGGCGACGCAAAAGCTCTCAGCTGCGGCTTTGCCGCCTAAATCGATGACGGCCGCTTTTTCGTGAAGAGAATTGACCTGAACGCTACAATTGGCATTCAGAGTTGCACCCTCTGTCACTTCAAAAGTTCTCGCCGAATCTTCATCAAGCGCCAGCATACAAACGGTTGCGCCCTTGGTAATTTCTGATGCAGAGGTCTCTTGGACAATCACGGCTTCTTTTCCGATAACGCCTGCCATGAGTGTCGGTATTTCGATTTCACCGGAAATTTCAACGCGTTCACTTCCAGAGTTAGTGACCTTCACGCGGACCTCGTGACTCGTGTGAATGTTGTCCCAGAAGCGTTTCTCCGCATAGTCACGGCGTTCTGAGGTTGAAAGTGTTTGGTTTGTGACCGCTGCAAGAGCGGCGGTATCCAATGCTGCCTTGAGTTTAGTTCGCTCACTTTCCATGCGATTGCTGTCGAGCGCAATTGAGACGCCCATGAGCAATGGTAAGGCTACCAAGGCCGTAGTGACAGCGAAATGTCCTGCATGGTCTTTGACGTATTTACGAAGTAGATTTCTATAAGCCAACTTCATCCCCAATATGAACTTCCCAGTATTTGACGAAGCGAAACCTATATGTGTTGTTTTAAGAAATGCCTCATCATCATTGTTAGCAAACACCTAAGAGGCAGTACATTTTTCAAGTGCCGAAACGACAAGACCGCGCAGTGCTGGAGGGTTCTCAGTCAGCTCTACGTCATCAATATTACGACCAAATTTAAGAAGGGTTGGCCAAAATTTTTACATAATTCCTCGATTTTAGTAAAAATTTCTCATATATTGGCCCCATGGAAAAAAGCCTTGATGATAATGATGTTAGAATATTAAACATCCTGCAAGTAGATGCGACGCGCTCCCTTGAATCTATTGCCAGCGAAGTTGGGCTGTCTTTAAATACATGTTGGCGGCGTGTTCAGCGTCTTGAAGCGGACGGCATAATAGAGCGAAGAGTCGCGTTAATAGATAATGAAAAAGTGGGCTTACCGCTAACGGTGTTTGTGGCGGTTCGTACGGACGACCATTCCAAGGACTGGGCCGAGCGGTTTGACAAAGCCGTTAAGTCAATGCCCGAGATTGTTGAATTTTACCGTCTCGCAGGGGACGTGGATTATATACTGAAGTTAGTTGTGGGTAGCGTGGCAGATTATGACCATGCTTATCAACGCCTCATAGCCAAGATTAAATTGTCTGACGTTTCAGCAAGCTTTGCTATGGAGAAAATGAAATTCACAACGGAGCTTCCGCTCGGTCGCTAGTGCGTTAAGCCGCTATTTCAAAAGCGTATCCTGCGGATCGCACGGTGCGGATGGGGTCAGATGTGCGGTTCTTCTTCAGGGCTTTGCGCAAGCGTCCGATATGTACATCTACAGTTCTTGCTTCGACATAGACATCCCGCCCCCAGACAGCGTCAAGCAATTGTTCCCGAGAGAAGACACGCCCCGGGTGGCGCATAAAATGATCCAATAGGCGAAATTCCGTTGGACCAAGATGAATTTGCGTGTCCCCACATTTTACGCGGAACGCCTTCGTGTCGATTTCAATGTCGCCTTGACGGATGACATCTTCGAGAAGGCTAGGGCTAGCCCGCCGCAGGAGCGCACGCGTTCGTGCAAAAAGTTCGGGGATGGAAAATGGTTTGACCATGTAGTCATCCGCTCCGTAATCAAGACCTGTAATGCGATCGGTCTCATCTCCGCGGGCAGTGAGCATAATAACCGGTGTGTTTCGTGTTTCCTCGCGGCGCCGCAATCGGCGGCAGGCCTCGACCCCTGACAACTTGGGTAACATCCAGTCCATGAGGATAATATCAGGCGTGCGCTCCGCCGCCATGATAAGAGCTTCTTCCCCGTCGCCAGCCATACCGACTTCGTAGCCTTCTTTTTGGAAATTATATTCCAATAAAGTTGCTAGAGCATCTTCATCTTCAACGACTAAGACATAAGGCTGCATGAGGGCGGTCCTGATTTAGTGGGAGCGGGAGCTCTCAATGGAAGGGTCATTTACGAGCTGCTTGCCGTGAACAGTAAAATAAACTGATTCACAAATATTGGTGGCGTGATCGCCAATGCGTTCAAGGTTTTTTGCCACAAAAAGGAAGCTTGCACAGGCCGTAATTGTTCGCGGGTCACCCATCATATAAGTGAGCAGTTCGCGGAAGATCGCATTATACATTTCGTCGACATCTTCATCCGCGACCCAGACTTGTAAGGCTTTATCGGCATCTTCTCGAAGAAGTGCATCTAACGCCCCCGAGAGCTGTGACTTAACAAGCTTGCCAATGCGGCCGACACCTTTAGCAAGGTCAATTTTGTCTTCTTCATTGATGGAGACTGCCCGGCGCGCAATGCCTTCTGCTAGGTCACCTACGCGCTCTAAGTCATTGGCGCATCGTATGGCGCCGATAGTACGGCGTAAGTCAGTTGCCATGGGATGGCGTAACGCCATTAGGCGCAAAGCATCCTCATCAATTTGTTCTTGGAGTATATTGGCGCGCTTATCCATCTCGATGACTTTTTGGGCTAATTCAGAATCGCGCTTTTTAATGGATTTAACTGAGTCAGACGTCATCGTTTCAACCAAGCCGCCCAGTTCAGACAAGGCTGTAGTTAGCTGGTTTAAGTCGTCATCATATCCGGAGACAATGTGATCTGCCAATTTTTGCATTCCTATATTCCTTTTACTGCACCGATGCCCAATGGCGATTCAGTCTAACCTTCGCAGCTTACAGAATAACATATTCCCGTAATGTGTGACAGTAATATTACAATGATGTGACAGTTGTATTATGTTTCGGAGATTTCAGAAACTGCGGCGGGTAGTAAAATCGTAAACTCAGTTCCCTCGCCGGGCGCGCTTTGAATAAGAAGGCCTCCGCGATGGCGTCGCGTAATGTGTTTTACAATCGCAAGCCCCAGCCCCGTGCCTTTTTCTTTTGAGCTTAGATCGCCGGCAATTCTGTAAAAGCGCTCACCAAGGCGAGGCAAATGATCACGAGCGAAACCTGGGCCCTCATCTCGGAGTCGCAAAACGAAATGTGATTTCTGGGGCGTGACTGGGGAGACAATGCGTCGATTGCTGGCGTTGGAAGAAAACTGCGTTTCAGAAAAGGCTTGCCCTGGTTGCCAATTATCTTCCTCTTCGATGGACATTGTTACCTTGGAAGTAGGCGCAGAGATTTTTACGGCATTATCTAAAAGGTTCAAAATCAGCTGGACAAGCTCATCTTGATGTCCGGTCACAAGGGCTTTCTTTGGGCCGCTCAGCTGGATGGTAACGTTGCGTTTGCGCGCCAAAGGCTCCACCGCTTCCATAGCGGCCTTGGTGGCAAGATAAAGATCGGCAGTTTCATTAGGGGCAATGTGTTCGATCTGCTCAATACGCCGCAGGGATAATAAATCATCAATTAAGCGCTGCATGCGCTCTGCTTGACTTTGCATGATGCCCAAGAATTTGTCCTGCGCTTCGGGGTCATCTTTGGCATGGCCGCGTAGTGTTTCCATATAACCGAGGAGAGATGCGATTGGCGTTTTAAGCTCATGTGAGGCATTGGCTAGAAAGTCTGCGCGCTGCGTGTGGGCGAGCATATATTCCGTAACATCATAGAAAAAAATAAGCGCCATCGGACGAGGCGGGTCGAAAATATCGAGGGTGAAGGGGGAGGCCATGAGGCGAATATGCCGATCTGTGGGGTCTTCCACGTGATAGGTTATCGCCTCTGTAGATTCTCCGGCCAGAGCTTGCTGAATAACCGGGCGAATGCCAGGCTCTCTGACATAGGTCGAAAGGGGGCGGCCGAGCCTTTTGATTTTAAGTAACTTTTCTGCCGAGGGGTTCGCGTAAATGACGCGTTCTCTCTGATCCAGCATGACAACGGCATCTTCAATATTGTCAGCTAAATTGGCTTGTGCTGCCAGATAGTCTTCTTCTGATTGGGCTGTTAAGGACCCGGATAAATTCTCTTCCGCCATTTTGTCCTCAAGGCGGCCGTAAAAAATCATAGAAAGTGAGCCAATCGCGATGATAATCAACGTGGGCATAAGGGAGACGCTGAACAGTATGCTTAGGGTTAAGAGACTAATGGCAAGGACAGATAATATAACCGTCAAGTCCTGCGAGGATAAGCGCCTCTGTGTAGGAGTATTTTTCACGATGATCCGTTTGGGTAGTCCATGATATCTAAGCCATAAGCCGAATATAACCGTCCCTGGCAAGTAAAATCGGGTTTGGCGCCCATATTTGTCTACCTGTCCAAAATTTAAATATATTTACTCAATCGAGACAGAAAAGGGGAGTTAAAGCGTATAATAAAGTGAGAGGCGAATTTGTCTAAGTTTTATTGTTTTTCAATAATAATTAATTGACTTTCGCTAAGTGAGTGCTATTTAGGCGACAGAGGAGACAATTCAATGCGTTTTACGATTCTATTATCGGCGAGCGTGATCGGTCTATCTGGGTGTGCCAGCCTAAATGACCTATCCAAGATCAAGCCCGAGCCGACGTCAGTGGTGGCCCAAGAGGTCACGCCAATAGCCCCGAAATGGGATGAACCTGCCCCTGAAGACTTGCCCACGACGGATTGGGTCGGAAGTTTTTCGGATGGAGCGCTCACGCAATTGGTAAGTGAGGCTCTAGAAGCCAATACTAATATTAGAGCTGCGGCCGCAAGTGTTGATGCGGCTTTGGCGCGCGCGGATATCTCGGCCGCGGACCGCCTGCCGTCCGTCAGCGCGAGCTCCAATGTTTCACGTAGTGAAAATGCAGGTTCGTCTGCTTTTAGCTCGACTAACCTTTCTGGAGGCGTATCCGCCAGTTGGGAAGCGGATTTATGGGGGCGCATAAAAGATGGCGTCGAAGCTAGCGAACTCGAAGCGGCTGCCACGACCGCAGATTATGCTGGTGCGCGTCTGTCGATTGCCGGGCAGGTCAGCCAAGCTTGGTTCGACCTTATAGAGGCGCGGCTCTTAACAGAATTATCTGAGCGAGATGTGGAGACACAGGAACGCGCTTTGCGCTTAACACAGCGTCGTTTTGAGGGCGGCGTGACCGGTTCTTCTGATGTTCGTCTCGCGCGCTCATCCGTCGCAAATGCGCAGGCGCTCCAAGCCAGTCGGCGTCAGCGATTGTCGTCTGTTACGCGCGGCTTAGAAATTTTGCTCCGTCGTTATCCGGCGGAGGAGCTTCAAGCGGCAGCGGACCTTCCTACCTTGCCGCCATTATCGGGTGCTGCGACGCCGGGCTACGTGCTGCGTAGGCGACCTGACTTACTGGCCGCTGAGCGCCGCCTCCAAGCGCAGGGTCTTCAGATTGATGTTGCGCGTAAAAACCTTCTACCGCGCTTGACTTTGGACGGAAGTGGATCGGCAGCAGCGGGAGGGGTGAAAAGTCTTTTCAACCTTGATGCACTTGTTGGGTCAATTGCCGCAGGATTAACGGCACCGATTTTCCAAGGCGGACGTTTAAAAGCCAATATAGCTCAGCAGGAAGCCATACTTCGCCAACAACTAGAAGGCTATGCTGGAACAGCTTTAGGAGCTTATCTGGAAGTAGAGAATGCGCTTGATGCAGAGCAACGCCTATATGAGCGCGAAGTGGCGCTAAGAACCGCCCTACAAGAAGCGCAAGAGGCGGAAAACCGTCTTGAATTGCGTTATACTGAGGGGTTAGCTACAATTCTTCAGTTATTGGACGCACAATCACGTCGTTTATCTGCTGAAGGGCAGCTTATTGGCGCCCGCAAAGAACGCTTAAGTAATCGCGTGCGTATGCATGTTGCGCTTGGCGGTGGTTTAGAAACAAATGGCGGCCTTGGGCCGTATGACGTCGCGGGCCTTGCGCCCTAAAATGGAATATTAGTTATGTCTTCAGAGTCACAAGCGCCCACGGTGAAGCGTAGTGGAGGTTTTCTACGAAAACTTCTGATTATTGGTATTCCGATAGGGGTATTACTGCTATTCGTGGTGGCGACGATTGCGATTGTGGCCTCCAACCAAAAGCCGGAGGAGAAGAAACGTCCGTTTAACACCTTGGCCGTTATGGCTGCTTATGCGCTCCAAGAGGATGTTCAGCTTCAGGTAAGTACGCAAGGGGAGACGAGGCCTCGTACCGAGATTGATCTCGTTCCTGAAGTCGGCGGCAAGATTGTCTACGTGTCCCGCAATTTTATCGAAGGTGGTATCATCCGAAAGGGAGAGACGCTGCTACGCATCGAAGATGCTGATTATAAAGTCGCTGTGATTAGAGCACAAGCAAGCGTGGCACAGGCCGAGCAAACACTTGTACGCGAAAAGGCAGAAGGTGCCATTGCCAAGAGAGATTATGAGGAGTTGGGCCGCGGTGAGCCAAGTCCTTTGGCGCTTCGTCTTCCGCAACAAGCTCAAGCCCAAGCTGCATTGCAAGCGGCAGAGGCGGAGCTACAATCCGCGCGTCTTCAACTCACACGAACAGAAGTGAAAGCTCCTTTTAATGGACGAGTGAGAACCAAAAGCTCTGATCTTGGCCAATACGTCACGCCGGGGCGGACATTAGGGCGTATTTTTTCGACGGATGTTGTGGAGGTGAGGCTTCCTCTTACGGATGATGATCTTTCAAAAATTGATTTACCATTTGGATATGTTGCCAAAGATAGAGCATCTGCACCTGATGTCACCTTATCCGCGACGATCGCTGGTGAGCGGCGGAAGTGGAACGCGAAGCTTATGCGAACAGATAGTACGTATGATACGCAAACAAGGGCTCTTTTCGCCATTGCAGAAGTTTTTGATCCTTATGGAGAAGGTCGGTCAGAGAGCGGCGTAGCCTTGCCGCCGGGCCTATTTGTTGACGCAAATGTGAATGGCAAGACATATCAAGATGTGATTATCTTGCCAAGAGACGGCCTGCGTCCTGCCGACGAAGTCTATGTGGTTGATGACAAGGGTAAAGCCGAGATAAGACAAACGACTGTTCTGGATACTAATGCTCAAGAAGCTTATCTGACTGGCGGGGTTGAAAAAGGCGAATTAGTCATACTCTCGCCCATGGAAAGATCCCGCGTCACAATGACGTTAAAAGTGCTGGATGCAAATGACCCGTCGATTGTTTTGGTTGATCCGCCTGAACCCGAGTGGATGAAAAAGGCGAAAGAGAAAAAGGCAGAAGAGGGCGAGAAGAAGAGCCGTTGGGGTAAGAAAAAGTCGGATGAAGAAGAGCCCAAGACTGAACGCCCGTTAAAGAAGAGCGATAAGAAGGATGAGGGTGAGAAAAATGCTTCATCCTCTGAAGGGAGCGGAGCAACGCCCAAGACCGGAGTAGAGTAATGAGAGGTTTGATTGCATGGTTTGTTAAAAACCCTGTCGCTGCAAATTTACTTATGTTTGTGATGTTTATGGTCGGTATTTTCGGCTATAATAATCTCGAGCGTGAATTCATTCCACAAACAACATTTAACGGTATCACCATCTCAATGTCTTGGCCGGGCGCTAGCCCGCGCGATGCCGCCGAACAGCTGGTCACGCGCGCGGAGGAAGCCGTAGATGGTCTGGATGGCATAGATTACATCGAATCGACGGCTTATGAAGGTGGCGGGCAGGTAAATGTCCGTACAAAGTTGGGCGTAGATTACGAAAAGCTATTAGATGAGGTTAAATCTCGTGTTGACGGTATTCGTAACCTCCCGACGGATAGTTTCCGCCCACAAGTTTATCGCTGGGATGCTCGCCCCGATATTATGTATCTCGCCCTTTATGGTGATGCTGATCGTTTGACGCTCCAACGTGCGGGCAATGAGATGCGTCTGGAGCTAACCAAGTTGACGGGACTTCAGCTGACGGAGCAAATTTCTAAGGTTCCTGAGCAGGTCACAATTGAAATTTCAGAGGATGCCCTGCGACGCTATAACCTGACATTTTCGCAAGTGGCTCAGGCAATATCGGGAACTTCGGTCAATCAATCAGCGGGTACAGTCGAAACAACTGGCGGAAATTTGCAGCTAAGAGCTAGAAATCTTGCCGACAATAAAGCCGATTTCGAAAAAATTATTATCCGGCAAACCGCTGAAGGAGGTGTTGTTCGCGTAGGTGATATTGCCACGGTTATTGACGGCTTTGATGATAATAAATTTGCTGCCACCTTCCGGGGTAAGCCAGCGGCTATTTTCCGTGTTCTAAGTCCCGACAAGATGGATATCACCGAAGCTGGTAAAGCTATTCGTAAGTTTGAGAAAGACATCAACGAAACACTTCCCCCTGGTCTAGAATTTGGCATATGGTTTGATGGCTCGACGATGTTCGACAGCCGGATGAGTCTCATCGGATCGAACGCTATCTCCGGAATGATCTTAGTCCTCGTGACGTTGCTCCTATTTTTACGCCCGGCTGTGGCTGTATGGGTGACTATCGGAATCGCAGCAGCATTTACGGGATCTCTCGCGATTGCAGGCCCCATCGGGGTTACGCTGAACATGCTGTCACTCTTTGCCTTCCTACTTGTTATCGGGATTGTTGTGGATGATGCGATTGTTGTGGGGGAAAGTGTCTATTTCCATGTCGAGAATGGCGTCCACGGCGAGCGCGCGGCGATTGCTGGAGCAAATATGGTCGCAAAGCCCGTATTTTTCGCGGTGGTCACGACTATCCTTATGTTCATTCCGTTTTTGCTGATGACGGGACCGTTTGCGGCTATTTTGGCACAGATTAGTCTGGTCGTGATTGCAGTTCTATCTTTCTCGCTCCTAGAAGCATTTTTTGTTCTACCGGCTCATTTGCGCCATCTCGGGCCTTTGGATCATGATAATATGGGCCGCTTAATGCGGTTGCAAAATAAGATTGCCCATAGCCTCGTTAGCTTTGCGCAAAATGTGTTCCGTCCGTTTGCCGCAGCGATTATTCGGTTTCGGTACATTACCTTGGCGACGTTCGTAGGTTTGATGTTTATGGCTGTCACGCTCCTTGTCGTGGGTATCGCGCCGAGAGCTATGTTGCCGGAAGTCGAAGCTGACATGATTCAGTTTTCCGCACGCTTCCCAGAAGGTACGACCTTCGAGCGACGCGAACAGGTCCGCCAGCAGGTGGATGCCGGTATTGCGAAACTTAACGAGAATGCGCAAGAGGATTTCGGTTTAGCCTCTGGCGTCCCGATGATCGCCAATCCGGGAACAATTACGGAAAGCCGGCAAGTTGAGGGGTATCTAGGTCTTACGACCACGGACAAGCGTAATAATGCATCGACGAAAGAAATCGCCGATAAACTTGAAGAGTATGTCGGGCCAATTCCGGATGCTTATCGCGTTAATTACGGCTTTACTGAAGGCGGCGGAGAAAATGGTGGCGGGTTACGTTACGGTGTTGCCTCCTCCGATCCTGAAGCCCTAAAAGTAGCTTTGCTGGAATTAAAAGAGGAGATGGAGAGTTACAGTTCCGTTGTACGGGCTTATGACAGCCTCGAAAGTTCTGCCAGCGAAATACGGTTTTTAATGAAACCCGGCGCAGAGACACTTGGGATCACGCTTGCTGATGTTACCCGTCAAGTACGGGAAGCATTTTACGGAAGAGAAGTGCAGCGCCTTCCAAGAAATGGTGAAGATGTTCGGGTCATGGTGCGCTATCCTGAGGCGGCTAGAGAAAGTATTGATAGCCTAAATGAGCTTCGAATCCGTAGCGCAAACGGCGTAGAGGTGCCTCTGTACTCTGTTGCAGATGTTGAGTTTGCGGAAGGTGTGGGGCGCATTCGCCGCCGGGATCGCAAGCAAGTTGATTACACAGGCGCGCGTGTTCGCGGCGATCAGCAGGAAGTGGCGCGGATTAAGAAAGACTTGAACGAAAACTTCTTCCCTCAATGGGAATTAAAACATCCGGCGGTATCACGCATTCAGGTTGGAGATGATGAAATCATCGATACTTTTAACCGAGAGCTTATGATATCCGGCGCCGCTATTTTGCTCATGATGTATATTTTGCTGGCTATTGCCTTCAGGTCCTATGCTCTGCCGCTTTTGATTATGATAGCGATACCTTTCGCCTTTATCGGTATGATATTTGGCAATATCGTGACCGGCGTTCCGTTTGGCATCTTTAGTATCTTTGGCTTCTTTGCAGCCTCTGGCGTGGCCGTGAATGATAACTTAGTACTCATCGACTATGTTCAACGGCTCAGAGCTAGAGGCGTGGGCGCTTATCAGGCGATGCTTGATAGTTGTGTGGCCCGTTTCCGTCCAATTTTATTGACTTCGGTAACAACATTTATCGGGATAACGCCCATTCTTTTTGAAACATCTACTCAGGCGGAGTTTCTTAAGCCCATGGTTGTGGCATTGGCTTTTGGTGTTTTGTTTGACTTCTTCCTGACCTTGATGTTGGTACCCGCCATGTATGGCATTGGGGTTGACATCACGCGTTTCTTCCGCGGCCTATGGCGCGGGGAAAAGCAGCCGGGGCTGGGATCCAATTATGATCCTGAGATGGCTCTGGCTCTGGATGATATGGAGCTGGATGAAGACATCATCAAAGATGTACCCACGTCGGTGGCCACGCCGGCACCGGCAGAGTAAATTAAAGTCTATAAACTAAGGGAACTCACGCATGACTATAAATAAATTACTGGTTCCGAGCCTCTTGGCTCTGACCCTAAGCTTGGCTGCTTGTAACAATGCTGGAACGAAGACGGCGCCTGAGACCACCCCAGCCGCTCAAGCTGTTTTAGGCAGCTTTGGTATAGCGACAGAGAATATGGATAGCTCCGTCAAACCTGGGGACAATTTCTTTGAATATGTAAACGGGACATGGCTCGCCAACACTGAAATACCAGCGGATAAATCCCGTTATGGCAGTTTCAATGTCTTGGCGGATGAAGCCGAAGAGCGGGTAAAGGCGATAATTGAAACGGCCGCGTCCAAAGCTGATCCAAGTGCTGACGAAAAACGGATTGGTGATCTCTTCGCGGCTTATACCAATACGGATGCGATTGAGGCAGCTGGCTTAGCGCCTATCGCTGAAGACCTGCGCAGAATACGCTCCGCAGAATCGCATGAGGATGTTGCCCGCCTTATGGCTGATGTGAGCCTCAGCTTGGATGCCCCGCTTTCTCAATATGTCTGGATCGATGCGAAGGATAACGACAATTACACGGTTTATGTTGGGCAGTCTGGCCTTGGACTGCCAAACCGAGATTATTATTTTGATGAAAGCGAGAAAGGTCAGAATATTCTCACAGCTTACAGTGAGTATCTTACCACACTGTTGAGCGAAGCAGGTCAGGATAATGCCAAAGCGCGCGCTGAATCTATTATTGCGTTTGAAACAGCGATGGCAGAAAATTACTGGACGCGGGTAGAGCTCCGTGATCGGGACAGAACCTATAACAAGATGAGCCGCGCCGAATTAATAGAGCTGACAAAAGGCCTGCCGACGCAGATTATGTTGGATGAATTAGGTTTGGGGCAGCAGGAAAGTTTTGTTGTTAGAACGCCAGAGCCGCTGAAAGCCGCTGCTGAAATATTTGCCAAGACCGATATGGGTGTGTTGCGCGATTATCTGACCGTCGGTTTACTTTCGAACAATGCGGGCCTGCTTCCTAAGCGGATTGATAAAGCGCAGTTTGCATTCTACGGCACAGCGTTACGCGGTCAGGAGCAACAGCGTGAGCGCTGGAAGCGCGGCGTGCAACAAGTTAACGGAACTATGGGCGAGTTAGTCGGTAAAGTTTACGTTGATCAGCATTTCCCGCCGGATAGCAAACGTCAAATGCAGGACCTCGTCGAAAATCTGCGCGCCGCATTTAAAGACGGCATTGATGGCCTAGAGTGGATGGGTGAAGATACGAAGAAGCAAGCTCAGTATAAACTTGCTAAATTCCGTCCAAAAATTGGCTATCCGGATAAATGGGAAAGCTATGACGGTCTGAGCGTAAATCGCGATGACATTATGGGAACGATTAAAAGCGCGCGAAAGTGGAGCCTCAAGGACGAGCTATCAAAGCTCGGTGCTCCAATTGATCGTGAGGAATGGGGAATGACGCCCCAAACCGTCAACGCTTATTATAGTTCCACATTGAATGAAATCGTGTTCCCAGCTGCTATCTTGCAGGCGCCATTCTTTGACCCCGCCGCTGACCCAGCGGTGAATTATGGCGGTATCGGCGCGGTGATTGGTCACGAGATGGGCCATGGTTTTGATGACCAGGGGCGCAAATCTGATGGAGATGGGGTTCAGCGCGATTGGTGGACAGAAGAAGACGCTGAAGCTTATGAGGCACGTGCGGGCTTGCTGGCAGATCAATATAGCGCGTTTGAACCTCTTCCGGGTGAGCCAATCAATGGACGCCTTAGCCTTGGCGAAAACATTGGTGACTTGACGGGCGTGACCATGGCCTATGAAGCTTATAAGCGCTCTCTGGGCGGAAAGCCTGCCCCGGTGATTGACGGTATCACAGGTGATCAGCGCTTCTTTATGGCATGGGCGCAAGTCTGGGCGATTAAGTGGCGCGAAGAGGCGTTAAGGGCACAAATAAAAAATGGACCGCACAGCCCTGGTGAATTCCGAGCTAATGGTATCGTTCGCAATATCGATGCGTGGTATGAAGCCTTTGATGTACAGCCGGGTGATGACATGTATTTGCCGCCTGAAAAACGTGTCAAAATCTGGTAAAACTCCTGAACCTCGCTTTTTAGCGGGGTTTTTTATTGGGTGTATTTTGGTGGGAAGGGGTGTTTCTGAGGGGAAAAAGCTCGCTTTGTGGTCCAAGAATCAGTCTACTAGGCGCTACGTGTAACTTTTGGAGTCGGGATGACTATATCGGCGCGCCATAATGGTCTGATAATGCCGAGCCTTATATGGCTCGCGGCAATCGCCGCTGCCCTTTTGGGGGCATATGTTAAAGGTGTAGATGTCATGTCAATTTGGCCTATGGCGGCCATTGCGACGGCCCCCGCCATTATCAGTCTTCTCTTGTCCCCCGTTTTGCGCCGTGAATGGGCGCAGCTACTTGTGATTTTTGCATGGCTAGCTCTGGCGATAGTCGCCTGTATTTCGATTGCTTTTGTTCCGATGGCTGTTCTTTTTCTCTGCGCGCCCGCTGCCGCCGCTCTTTTCGAAAAAGAGAAAGTCGTGGAGGCAATGGTTATGGCAGCAATCTTTGCTGCACTGCTGTGGTATGCAGGTCAGCAAGGTTATATTCCTGAAAACCAAACGACGGACTCCCAAAGTCTATGGGGTAAACAAGCGGGCTTGATCGCGACTATCGGGCTGATGATTACCACTATGTTTGGGGCCGCGCGGGGTAAGGTTAGTCAAGTCCCCACCAACGCACAGATTCCCGCGCACCTCTCGGTCGAATCTGAGGCGCTCCTAAATGCCATTGACGGCGCGATACTCCGCTTTGATGGTCATGACCGTTTAATGTCTTCGAATTCTCAGGCAAGTGAACTCTTTGGTTTCGCCGAGGGCCTTTCGCAAATGCCATTGGGGGCCTTGATGCCTAATGATGTGGACACACAACAAGATATCGAGACCATCATAAGTGAAGCGCGCGCTAGTCAACAGGCCCAAGCAACTCGCCTTGAAACACAATTTGCAGCTCATGAGCTTGGGTATTTTGAGGCCGTGGCCACGCCCATAAATAAACAAGAAATTCTTTTGCATCTACGCGATGTCACCGAAGAAGAGGAACGCGTAGAAACGATGCTACGGTCTAATGCGGTTGCGCAACAGGCTTCGGATGACAAAACACTATTTTTTGCCGGCGTGAGTCACGAACTTCGTACGCCTCTAAATGCGATTATCGGATTTTCCGATATGATGCGCTCGCGTCTCTTTGGGCCTCTACCCGGGAAATATGCGGAATATGCAGATCTGATTCATGATAGTGGTCAACATATGCTCGATCTCATTGGAGATGTGCTGGATATGTCCAAAGTTGAAGCGGGTAAATATGAACTGCATTATGATAATTTCGACGCCGCAGATGTTATTCGCAGTACGGTCAAAATGATACGCCCAGCAGCGGATCAAGCAGAAGTCGTATTGGCTATAGATGTAGATGAGAACGAACCTTTATTGATTGAAGCGGACCGAAAGGCTCTGCGCCAAATTTTGCTAAACTTGCTCTCAAATGCGATTAAATTCTCACATAAAGGCGGACGGGTTATCATCGCGGCTAAATCTGTGGGCGACACGCTAAACGTATCGGTTCAAGACCACGGTATAGGCATGAGCGCAGAAGATGTCGCTAATATTGGTCAACCCTATCAGCAAGCTTCTAGTGCGAATATGATTGAAGAACGCGGTACTGGCCTGGGCCTTTCTCTTGTGAAATCTCTCTCAGAACTTCATGGCGGAAGAGTTGCCTTTGCCAGCCAAGAAGGCGAGGGGACTACGGTAGACGTTTTCTTGCCGCTGGAGCGGGCTTAGCTTAGGCGCCTCTTAGCGCCTTCCAATAATAATAATTAAAAATAAATTTTATGAGGCGGGCTCAGCGCGCGTTGCTGTGCTTGAGTTCAATGATCTCGAGAAGAAACCTCCCCCCCATCACCACCAATGTGGGGGGACGGGCATGCTTTTCACGTTTTTTAACGGCGGCCCCTCGAAGGACGCATAAGCCCCAAAAGTAAGAACAGCGCCGCCAGAATTGCGATAATCATTGTCGCCAGCGCGTTTGAGTTGACCGATGGGTCAAGGCCTAGCTTGTCTTTCATCACATCACCAATGGGTGTGACTTTACTCTGAAGCGCTTTGACCGATTTTCCGGCTTCAAGTTTATTCCAAGACGTTCTTAGGTTTGTCAGCGCGTCAGCTGCCCATGTTTTTAGCTTAGTCCCAGTCGGTGCGGCAGAAATTTTGGAGAAGCCGCGAAGCTCAGGAACTTTTGCATGCTCTGGCTTAAGACGAGGTGTGACAACCTGTTCTTTTTTCGAGCGTGAGAAAATAGATTTTCCGCTTGTCTTTAAGTTATTAAACTTAGCTCGGAGTGTGGAGGTATTAATTTCTCCGAATTCGACAGCCTCCTTATCAAATTTAGGTAGGTCGAATGTTGGCCAATTAATGCCTGACCATTTAAAGCCGTCAATCACAGACTCTTTCGGTTCTGCGCCAACAAAACCCGGTACCGCCATAGCGGTTTGAGCCATAAGAACTTTTGACTTATCCCAACGCGCCACACTGCCTTCCATATTGTGCCAGGCTTGGGGCTTGAGCAGCTGCCCAGCGGCGCTGGAGAATGATTGGCCTGGCGTATTTGTGATAACGCCCATGACTTTACCTTCGCCATTCGGAGAGGGAAACATCGCGGCCACCCCGCCATTTCGAATACGGCCGGCACTGGCCTGGCGCTCTGCGTATAGGCGCAAAGCTGTGTCTTCATCACTGGCAGCAATCCGGTCTATTGAGGCGACGCGCATGCCGTCCAAACTCTGACCCTTAAGAGCAGATTTGAGAGCCTTCGGCGCGGCATCGCGAATGGTTCTATTCAGAGATGAGCTAGGCCCAATAATTAGAACATTTTTATCAGGGCCCACCGCCGTCAAATTAGCTGAGCGCAGATAGTTTGCCTCGGTCCAACCGTGACCAGAGGATTTTGCAAGCTTGGCCATGATCTTGAGCGAGGCATTATAATCACGGGATGAAGAGGCCGGTAGCATGACCGCCGTATTCCCGGCTTTTGCAATAGAAAAGGCCCCGCCATTCGCGGTGAGCTTACTCAGTTCAGCAATGGGTGAGGGCTCCGCAGTTTGGATTTTTAATTTTGAGCCATTGCCAAGGTAAAACCCAGGGCCGTGCTCTACGAAATTACATCCGGATATTTTTCCGATTTCAAGCTCAGGGGTAATAGCGAGTATATTATGCGTACCCTGCAATGTGCCCTCGGGAATTTTGAACGCGACAGATTTGCGCGATTTGTCCAGTGAAGTGAAACCCAATGATTTGCCGTTCAGATCCACGGAGACACGAGAGCTGGCGGCGACAGAGTTATCACTTGCTAGCCGAAGAAGTAATTCCCCTGAGCTGACCATGGGGTCATTTACGTTAAACGTAATTTTCTGAGGTCTCGGGCCCCAGCTATTTTCGAAATGGCTTCCGCTCAACTCGGAAAGATTTTCTGTGCCTTCGACTCGCGCAATATCTGCGCCCAGGGGCATTTGCATATCTAATTCGCCAGGGCTTGTCGTTGGACGATGTGCATTTGGGAGCCGGTATGTAGCAAAGGCCTTAGCACCGGACATGACTTCCGCATCGGTATCGCCCGTAATGATAAGGCGCATGGGGCGGCCTCTATGGACCATGAGGCGCGGGCCAGAGCTATTTAAAATCTTCTCATCCGAGACCCACCCATGGAGTTGATCGCGGCGGCCCAATATAACTTCGAACTCACTTCCTCCTGAGCGTGTTTTAAATTCGGGTAGTGTGTCCATACGAAGACCCACGCCTTGTGCCGCTAAGGCTTGTAGTTTCGCTGTGTTCGAACCGCGAGCTAATAGGCGAACAGACTTCGGGGCGGTTGCTGGATTTGACAGCTTGGCCTCAATCTCGCGAATGTCGAGATTGCGTGCTTTAGCGCGCGCTTTAACGATGACGAGGCTATTCTTAAAGTCCAGTCGCCAGCCACCATGTTCAGGCGATAGGCACTCTGCACCGGCTGGTGTGTTATAGGTAAACCGAATTCTATTGTTACGCGGACGAATACGCGCCGCATCTAGCTGTATCCGCGCGTCAAAGCCTTGGCCGCGCGTAATGACGGGTGTCGGTTTTCCGTTGTTAAACTGGACCATTAACGGCGTGCGGCGATTAACTTTACCCAGCGGGTCGGCGGAGAGTAAAAGTTCCACGCCATCTGTCCAATCCGTGTCGCTGGCATCAAAAGTGAATTCCAAGCTAGGGTTCCGCCAATCCAGAATGCGTGCGTCCAGTCCCTCAATAGCGCTTAGGCTCGTTTTGTAGACAACAGAACGGCCTTCAGGCGTCGCAACCGCAGCATTTGCCGTGACAGGGGCCGTCATCGCTCCTAAAAGAAGGACGGAAAGGGCCGTATTGCGTACAGTTTTATTATTTTGGGACATAGTCCGACGCCTTATGATTAACATAAAGCTAACGGAGCAAGATAAGTGCCAAATATGGCCTGTACCGCGAATTTATCTGTGATCTGTCAATTTAGAGGTTAGTTGCAAGAATGACGCCAAATTTAAAAGCCGGTTTCTGGACTTCCGCTCTCATCCGACGCGCCGAGGTCTCAGGCGCCTTTGCAGCTGTCGTGAAGCGCGGAGATAAGGACGCGGGCGCGTGTCTTGTGAAGGTTCGATTAGGTGACGGCGAGGCCGTTCTGTATCGGCCTATACGCAACATGGCAGGGGAACGTGTTTGGCTTCCAAAAGGGCCCGCGGAAGAGCGCGAAATTGATCTCTATATCAATAACCGAGTCGATGATGACCCGGATCTCTGGATTGTCGAAATTGAAGATAGGCAGGGCCGACATTTTTTGACCGAGCCGATCGAATTGCCTCAAGGGGGTTAACGAAGCCGCCTTATCAGCCTGCCTCCGAGCAAGATTGACGCGACGGCCAGGGCGATAAGAAGGCCATACCAAACACCATTCGCGCCAACCTCTGTTTTTAGCGCTAAGTAATAAGCTAAGGGAAAGCCGACGACCCAATAGCTGATACCAGTAAACAGCATGGGCCAGTTGACGTCTTTGAGGCCTCTTAAGAGTTGGTTCGCGGCTACCTGAACGGAGTCAAAAAACATGAAGGCCGTCGCAATAGGCAAAAAGCCCACCACCAATGCGATGACATCTGCGTTCTCTGGATTTTCTAAATTTAGATAGAGCGATGCTGTGAATTCTGGGAAGAGCGCCACGGGGATGGCTAGAATCATAATTGCAAATATAGAGGCGATTAAAGTTGTACTCGCCGCGCGCCGTGTCGCTGGTTTATTACCCGCACCCTCTGCCAGCCCAATTCTTACGGCCCCCGCCATGGACATACCCCAAGGGAGCATAAAGGCGAGTGCCGCGACGTTAAGCGCTATCTGGTAGGCAGCAGCTTCTAGAACGCCAATCAGCCCCATAACGATGATTGCCGCATTAAATAGCATCCCTTCAAAGACGGTTGTCAGGCTTATCGGCCAGCCCAGCATTACGACCTCTTTCAAACGGGCCCAATCCGGCTTCCAAAAATTTCTGAAAATCTGAAAGCTATTGGCCCGCCTATCGACGCGAATATATAAAACAAAGGTAAAAAAGCTGAAGATATAAGCCAGCGACGAGGCTATGCCTGCGCCCACCAACTCTAGGCGTGGAGCACCAAAGTTACCAAAAATGAATATGTAGTTCAGAGCTCCATTAACGGCTGTACCAATGGCGACCAATATGAGGGGGATGAGCGTTTTTTCTAAAGCGGCGAGAAAATTACGAAGCGCCATCGTAGCCATTGCGAAGGGTAATCCGATTGCCAAGGCTATGACATATTTGCCTGCTTTCGCAGAAACGGTCGGATCTTGCCCAAACGCCAATAGGAGTTCTTCGGTGAAAGAGAGCATAATGACGATGAGTGGCGTCATCATAAATATCACCCAGATAACCATGCGTACGGAACGCCGAGCGTCGCGCGTATCATTTTGGTTTGCGCCCATGGCTTGGGAGACAAGCGGGGAGACCGCCATGACGGGGCCGGAGCCTAGCATCCAAAAAGCGAAATAAATAACTGAGCCTAAACCAGCGGCGGCAACATCTTCTGGGCTAATACGGCCAATCATGACGGTATCTATAAAATAGACAAAAAACTGAATGAACTGCGCGGCGGCCATGGGGATGCCTAGCCAGAGCAAAGCACGCATTTCGCCAAGCCATGTATTTGGCAGTACCGCTTTTTGCGGCGAGGTTTCTGTCAGCATTTCAGACATCCGATTCTGTTAGAGAGGATAGGCATGAAAAGAAAGCTATTTCAGAAACCGATGTGAATCTGTGACTGTCACGAAACTGTCATAAAAAATGTAAAAAACTGTCAAACGACTCTGCCATAGCGCCGCCAACAACATCACATCGTCTTAGAGGTTAGAACGATGACAATAAATCTTAAGAACGGCCTAGCCGTTTCAGCTTTGGCCGCGACTATGGCGTTACCGACAGCCAGTTTTGCTCAGGACTTCACCATCGATTTTGGTGGGCGGTTCATGCTTGATTACACAATTGCGGACTTAAGTGATCCCGATAGCGAAATTCAAGATGAAGAAATTCGCCGCTTTCGTGTAAATGCCTCAGGTAAGCTTGCGAAGAACTTAAAATATAAGGTCGAAACGACCATCGACACCGAAGATGACAAACTCGTTTTCGAGGATGCGTTGATAGAGTATAAGCCCGGTGGCGGCGCTTGGAAAATAAAAGCAGGTCAGCAAAAGACGACTGTTTCATTAGATGAGCAAACGTCGTCGCGTTTCATTTCAACGCTAGAGCGTTCAGCATTTACCGACGCTTTTGGATTTTCACGTCGTGTGGGTATTACCGCCTCGACAGGTGGGGATAATTACTCTTTCGCTGCGGGTGTATTCACCTCGAACCTTGAAGGTACTGATGGCGGTTCTCCGAAACGCGGCAAAGCGGCTTCGGCGCGTGCAACTTATAACCCAATAAAAACAGATGACATGACCGTTCACTTGGGAGCCTCATGGCGTTACCGGGAAAAAGGTGATGACAGCTCAAACCTGCGTTATCGCCAGCGTCCTTATACACATGTTGCTCCATCTCGGATCATCGATACGGGCCGTTTTGCCAAGAGCGATAATACATTTGGTGTTGAAGCCGCAGCCACAACTGGCAAATTATGGGCGGCTGGTGAAGCCTCTTTCCTAAGCGCCAAGGGTGAAGGTGCGAATGAAGATGCCAGTTTTGGCGGTTATTATGGCGAAGTGGGTGTCTTCTTTGGCGGCGAAAAGGTTTACAAAGGCCATAAGTTTAATCGTCCTAAGGTTCACAAACCGTTTGGTCAGGGCGGATATGGTGCGGTATCTCTTGTTGCGCGGTATGACAGTGTCGATTTGCAAGACGCGGTATATACTGGGAAGCTTGACACAATTGTTTTAGGTGCTGATTGGTGGCCTACAAGCAAAACGCGTTTTGGAATCAACTATTTTGACGCAGATGCTGAAAACGGTTCTGCAGATAAAGGCGAGGGCGTTGTTGCTCGCTTTGGTTTTGACTTTTAAATAATCATTCTAACGAAGGTGAATGTTATGACTATGAAAACACTTATTCTAGGCGCTGCAAGTGCCGCTCTCTTAGTGGCCTGCGGTGGTGGCGACACAGCTGCGGTTAAAGAAAAAGCGGCCGAGACAGTCAAAGACGCGGCCAAAGTTGCTCAAACCGCGACTGGTGGAGACATCCGCGTTGTTGGGTCGTCTACGGTTTATCCATTCTCAACGAAAGTTGCGCAGGAATTCAAAAACAAGACCGGTTTTAACGTTGTTGTCGAATCAACGGGTTCAGGCGGTGGTCACAAGCTTTTCTGCTCAGGCGCAGATCAGTCCACGCCAGACATCACAAATTCCTCGCGTCGTCAGAAAAAGTCTGAGTTTGATAATTGCGTGAAAAACGGTGTGCAAGGCGTTGTTGAAGTCAAAATCGGATTTGACGGTATTGTACTCGCTAACGCGGTCGACTCGCCGGTTATGAATATGAGCCTGAAGGATGTGTACATGGCCTTTGCCAAAGAGGTTCCGACATCCGACACAGATTGCACGTTGCGAGCAAACCCTTACACATCATGGTCTGAAATTAATCCTGCTCTGCCGGACTTTAAAATCGAAGCTTACGGCCCTCCGCCAACCTCCGGCACTCGTGATGCATTTGTCGAAATCGCTATGGAAGGCGGCGCCAAGAAAGTTGACTGTCTTGCGGCGCTACGCAAGGAAGACAAAAAAGCTTTCGCGAATATCGCGCACACACTCCGCGAAGATGGAAAGTGGATTGACGCCGGCGAAAATGACAATGCATTGGTGCAGACATTGGTCAATACGCCAACAGCGGTTGGAGTCTTTGGATACTCATTCCTAGACCAAAACGCTGATAAGATTAAGGGCGCTAATATTGACGGGACAGCGCCTGAGTTTGAAAATATCGCGGCAGGTGATTACCCAGTTGCACGTTCGCTTTATTTTTACATCAAAAAGGACCATGTCGGCCAAACACCGGGCCTACAAGAATTCGCACTTGAGTTTACCTCTGATGCGGCGGCTGGCCCTGGCGGTTATCTCGAGGAAATTGGCCTTGTTCCATTGCCTGATGCAGAGCGTGCTGCGGTTCGTACTGCCGTTGAAAATCTAAGCACTTATAGTCAGTAATTTTGGCGCATATTCATCAACAGGCGGCGTTTAGTGAAAGCTAGACGCCGCTTTTTCTTTGTCGTAAAGCTTTCACAAAGGTGGCTTAGAGCACCAAAAGAAATTCAGGTAATAGGCGGGATCCAGTGGGTCAAATTCCAATCTATATGATGTTGCTCATCGCTGTGCTGACAATAGGCGGGTTCGTCTATAATCGTAGCGCGGCATTAGAGAAATTCCGTGCAGCCCGCGCTGCAGCGGGCGGAAGAATGGCGCCAACGGCCTGGCACTCTCAGGCCAGCTATCACGGGTATTTTACGGCTTGGATCGTTGGGCTTTCTACCCTCGCCATATTCATCATTGGGCTTTTCATTAAGGGCAGCGGCACAGGCTTTAACGTGGCGTGGCTGGTGGCCACGATTTTGACAGGCCTTGCAGCGATTATCCTGACGGGCCGAAAAGTTAGCGGGCAGTTTCGGGCCCGAACTTATGTTGAGCGCTTTATCCAGGGCTTCCTGATTCTCCTCTCTGTTATTGCGGTTCTCACGACACTTGGCATCATCGCCTCACTCCTCTTCGAAAGCCTTCGCTTCTTCAAAGAAGTGCCGTTCATGGATTTCCTCTTTGGCCTGCAATGGTCGCCGCAAACAGCACTTCGTACTGATCAAGTGGGGCAAAGCGGTTCATTTGGCGCAATCCCGGTTTTTGCTGGAACCTTCTTGATTATGTTGGTCGCTATGGCGATTGCGGGCCCTGTGGGTCTTATGATTGCAATTTATCTGACAGAATATGCCAGCGGGGCCGTCAAAAAATGGGTCAAACCGGCCATCGAAATACTCGCAGGTGTCCCAACAGTTGTTTATGGTTTCTTCGCGCTTCTAACCTTTGCGCCCTTCGTCAGGGGCTTTGCGGAAAGTCTTGGCTTCTCTGTTCCGACGCAAAGTGCTTTGGCCGCTGGTGTCGTCATGGGCGTGATGATTATTCCTTTTGTTTCGTCCCTCTCAAGTGATGTTATCAATGCCGTGCCGCAAACCCTACGCGATGGCTCTTACGCTTTGGGCGCAACGGAATCAGAGACGATGAAGAAGGTTGTATTCACCGCAGCGCTTCCGGGCATTATTGGCGCGTTTATGCTCGCCATCTCCCGTGCGATTGGCGAGACGATGATCGTCTATATGGCGGCGGGTAAGGCGGCTAATCTCACAGCTAACCCCTTTGAGGCGGTGACAACGGTCACCGTACAAATTGTGGCGCTCTTAACCGGCGATTCTGACTTTGACAGTCCCAAAACACTCGTAGCCTTTGCGCTCGGCTTGGTGCTCTTTATCATCACGCTTTTATTGAACGTCGTCGCACTCACCGTGGTGCGCCGTTATCGGGCGAAGTATTAGATTATGACCGAAACAGCTTTTACATCCAAAGCCGCACTGAAGCGCCTGAAAAAGCGCCGCGGCACAGAATGGCGCTTCCGCATGTGGGGCCGCGCCGCTGTCCTTTTCGCTTTGGCCGCTTTGGCATGGCTGATGATAAGTATTGTTGGAACCGGGTACACCGCCTTTCAGCAAAACTTTATGACGATGGATTTTGAACTTTCAGAATCTATTCTCGCCCCCGATGGCACCCGCGACCCTGAAAAGCTTCGCGGCGCGAATTATCGCCGCGTTGTTCAAAACACCATGTACAGCCAATTTCCCGAAGTCACCAAACGCAAGGACAAACAAGCTCTCTTTGCGCTGGTTTCAGCTTCCGGTGCGACCAACCAAATTCGCCAGATGGTTTATAAGAACCCTAACCTTGTTGGAAAAACAGTCACCATCACCGTACCCGCCTCTGACCAAATTGATCAGCTCCTCAAGGGATATATCAAACGCGATACGGATGAGAGCCGCCGTAAAGTGTCCAATCAACAAATCGCTTGGGCTGACACGCTCAAAGAGCGAGGGGTCATCAAAAAGAAATTCAACAAAATTCTTTTCATGAATCCCGATAGCCGAGACCCTGAACTGGCGGGTATTGCCAGTGCCGTTGTCGGCTCTATCATGATTTTGGTCGTGGCCTTTGTTTTGGCGTTCCCCATCGGTGTCGGGTCCGCGATTTATCTTGATGAATTTGCGCCTAAGAACAAATTCACCGATTTTATTGAAATTAATATCAATAACCTTGCCGCGGTGCCCTCCATTGTCTTTGGTCTTTTGGGCCTAGCCGTCTTTTTGAACTTTATGGGCATGCCGCGATCGATTCCGCTTGTGGGTGGTATGGTTTTGGCGCTGCGTGTTTTTCCAACCATTACCATCGCCACGCGCTCCGCTCTCCAAGGCGTCAGCCCGTCTATTGTGGATGGTGCGCTCAGTCTTGGCGCTTCGCATACCCAGGCAGTTTTCCAACAAAAGCTGCCGCTGGCAGGCCCCGGTATTTTGACAGGGTCGATTATTGGAATGG
This sequence comes from Hellea sp., assembly GCA_020629875.1. Classification (GTDB taxonomy): domain Bacteria; phylum Pseudomonadota; class Alphaproteobacteria; order Caulobacterales; family Maricaulaceae; genus Hellea. Next base: position 20,708 of record JAHDCL010000007.1, on the reverse strand, counting down.
CGCAAGCTTTAGGGGAAACCGCCCCACTATTGATGATTGGTATGGTGGCCTTTGTCACAGAGGTGCCAAATTCAGTTACAGAACCTGCAACGGCCCTACCTGTTCAAATCTTCCTCTGGTCAGATAGTGCTGAGCGCGCTTGGGCAGAGCGGACATCGGCGGCTATTATTGTTCTGCTTGTTGTCTTGATTACCATGAACGGCTTTGCCATATGGCTACGGAACCGATTAGAGCAGCGGCGCTAGGAAACGGGCAAGAGAACTCTTATGACCGACACAATAAATACTAAATTCACCTGCCGCGACGTGCGCGTTCATTATGGTGATTTCGAAGCGCTGCACGGGATTGATATCGATATTCCCGATCGCGGCGTCACTGCCTTTATCGGACCGTCAGGCTGCGGCAAGTCCACATTTTTGCGGACATTTAACCGCATGAACGACACGATTGATGGTTGCCGCGTTAGCGGGAAAATCCATATGGATGGCCAAGATATTTATGACCCTAACCTCGACCCGGTCTTATTGCGGGCACAAGTCGGTATGGTCTTTCAGAAGCCAAACCCCTTCCCAAAATCTATCTATGATAATGTGGCTTATGGCCCTCGCATTCATGGCTTAACATCTTCTAAGGCTGAGCTTGATGCCTTGGTAGAAAAATCTCTTCGCCGTGCTGGTCTGTGGGAAGAGGTCAAAGACCGCCTTAAACTTTCAGGTACAGGGTTGTCCGGCGGACAACAGCAGCGCCTCGTTATTGCGCGCGCCATTGCAGTCTCGCCCGAAGTTATTTTGATGGATGAACCAGCATCAGCCCTCGACCCTATTGCGACTGCAAAGCTGGAGGCTTTGATTGAAGAGCTTAAAGAGCGCTATTGCATCATCATTGTAACTCACTCTATGGCGCAGGCTGCGCGGGTGTCAGATAAAACCGCCTTCTTCTATATGGGTGATCTTATTGAATTTGACGATACGGATAAGATTTTCACTAATCCCGGCAATACACGTACGCAGGATTATATTACGGGCCGTACGGGTTAATTCCCTAGCCGTCCTGAGCGTAGGTGAGGGAGAGGAAGACGTCTTCCAGGTCCGGCTCTTCTGTGCGTAAATCTAGAATAGATAAACCCGCCGCTTTGACCTGATTCAGCATAGCGGATATCGAGTCGGTGCCACTGCGATAGTTTATCGCGATTTGCCCATCCTTATTTAGCGACGCCTCTAAATCTGCCAGTTTGCTTGGCAGCTCGGTGAGCGTCTCTGTGGGGGTGATGAGCAATGTACGCTTATCCAGTCGGGACATCAGGTTGGTTTTGCTTTCATTGGCAACAATTTCGCCGTGATGCATAATCGCTATGTGGTCGCACAAGGTTTCTGCTTCTTCGAGATAATGCGTGGTCAAAATAATGGTCGTGCCTCGGCGGTGCAGTTCCTCAACATAAGTCCAGAGCTGACGCCTTAATTCAATGTCAACGCCCGCTGTTGGCTCATCCAGAATGAGGACTGGCGGGGTATGAACAAGAGCTTTGGCAATTAATAAGCGCCGCTTCATTCCGCCTGAGAGTTGGCGCACATAGGCATCTCGCTTATCCGACAATCCCAGGGCCGCCAGAATTTCCTCGCTGCGGCGCTGCGCCTTGGGAACACCGTAATATCCCGCTTGGAGTTCAAGGGCTTGATAGGGCGTGAAGAAAACGTCCATAGCAATTTCTTGGGGAACGATACCGATAGATGCCCGCGCTTGGCGGGTTTGGGTTTCAATGTCATAGCCGCAAATTTTAGCGCTGCCGGAGGTTTTATTCACCAACCCCGCCAGGATATTAATCATCGTCGATTTACCCGCCCCATTGGGTCCCAAAAGCCCGAAAATAGAGCCGCGGGGAATAGTTAAATCAACACCCTTTAGCGCGGTCTTCGCCGGCGCTTTCTTGCTCTTCGCATAGGTCTTGGTGAGATTTTTAATCTCGATAGCAGGGGCATTGGTCATGCCCGTCTTTAACTTAGATTCTTGTCTCTTGGAAAGCTAATTCGAGCCCAACATCCCATGCTTCTAAGGGGTATTTAAAGTCCCGCTCAAAATCACGAATGTCTAGCGCTGAGTTACTAGGTCGTTCGGTCCGGCTAGAAAATTGCGCTGAAGAGACCTCGTTAATCTCTGGATACAGCTTAGCCCGGTCAAAAATGGCTGCCGCGAAATCTGCCCAGCTGATAATTGGGCCACTATTGCTGATATGATAAATCGTCGGAACTGCAGGCATCGCTTCGAGGGCAGTAAGGCAGCTTTCTGCGAGATGACCTGCATAGGTCGGCCGGCCAAATTGATCATTTACGATATCCAGCTCTGTGCGTTGCTTGGCTAAGCGTAGCATGGTGGTGAGAAAATTTTTCCCTATGCCGTCATAGACCCAAGACGTACGAAGGATGAGGCTCTGTCCACCTGCGGCTATGACTGCGCGTTCTCCTGCGGCCTTGCTGCGCCCATAGGCATTCAGAGGATTGCGCTTATCCATGGGGGCATAAGGCTCAGCTTTTTTACCGTCGAAAACATAGTCACTTGAAATATGGATAAAAGGGATATTGGCGGAGCGGCAGCCAAGAGCCATGATACCGGGTGCTTTGGCATTGAGAATGTTTGCCTCCGCACCAAGTGTTTCCGCGCCGTCAACATCGGTAAAGGCACAAGCATTAATAACAGCATTAGGCCGGAGCGCGCGGATAAGCTCCGCCGCTTTCTCTGGCTGGGCAATCAAGTCAGTTTCTTCGCGGCCATAGCAGATAAATGAAGCCGCCCGCGCCGATAAAGAGCGTTGTAAGGCGCGGGATAATTGCCCGTTTTTTCCAAAGATGAGAATGCTCATGTCAGGCCTAGCCGCTCACCCACGCCGCTGCGGGATAAGAGCGGCTCCCACCATGGCCGATTGTTGAGATACCAACGGACCGTTTGGGCAAAACCTTCATCTGCGCGAATGGAGGGTTCCCAGCCCAATTCTGATTTTATTTTAGAGGCGTTAACCGCATATCGCCGGTCGTGACCTGGACGGTCTGTGACGAACTCTATCAGCTCAGCGTAGGTTCCAATAGTCCGCGGGCGTTCATCATCCATGATGGCGCAAATGGTTTTCACGAGGTCAATATTACGGCGTTCATTATTTCCGCCAATATTGTAGGTCTGACTATTCCGACCTTTATCTAAAACGTTGAGTAAGGCGCTGGAATGGTCACCGACGTAAAGCCAATCACGTATGTTTTCGCCTTTGCCATATACAGGGATAGGCTTCTCCGCGAGGCAGGAGAGAATGACAACGGGAATTAGTTTTTCCGGGAACTGGTAGGGCCCGTAATTATTCGAACAATTCGTAATCAGAATGGGGAGGTCATAAGTCCGGCCCCAAGCCCGCACGAGATGGTCGCTCGCCGCCTTACTAGCTGAATAAGGTGAGCTGGGCGCATAAGATGTGCTTTCCGTAAAGGCGGGGTCATTATTGGATAAATCGCCATAAACCTCATCGGTGGAAACATGCAGAAACTTGGTGTCGTTTGCGCGTGCGCATTCAAGAAGATTGAAGGTCCCCGTGATATTCGTACTAATGAAATCATCTGCCCCATCAATAGAGCGATCAACATGAGATTCGGCAGCGAGATGAATAACGGCCTCGGGCTGAATGTCTCTGAATAATTGACCCATGGCAGGGCGGTCACGAATATCAAGCTGCTTAAATCGGTAGTTTGGCTTACCGGCTATGGCAGTCAGGTTTGCGGGATTGGCGGCATAGGTTAGGGCGTCGACATTCACGACATCTCGTCCTTGACTCACTGCTTGGCGGACAAGCTCAGAACCGATAAAGCCGCAACCACCTGTGATGAGGAGCGTCATGTGAACGGGCTCTCAAAGTCGGCGAAATGCTGTCCCGTTTGATCTCGCTTAGAGACTATGGGGGACGCTACCCCCCAATTAATTGCTAACTCTGGGTCGTTCCACATGACCGAACCTTCGGCTTCGGGCGCATAATAATTCGTGACTTTGTACACGACTTCACAATTGGCTTGGCGTGTCACGTATCCATGCAGAAACTCGGATGGAACCCAAAGTGAAGCGCGATCTTCGGCCGAAAGTTCCACAGACAGATGCTCACCGTAGGTTGGCGAATTTTTGCGAACGTCAACAATTACGTCCATGATGGCACCCTTTTGGCAAGATATTAATTTCCCTTGCGCATGAGGGGGAGCTTGGAAGTGAAGGCCTCTGATAGTCCCTATTTGCGAGGAAACAGCGAGGTTGTCTTGGACGAAATTGGGCTGTGCACCTGTGGCCTTCTCAAAATCAATTGCTCTGAAGGTTTCAGCAAAAAAGCCGCGTTTGTCGCCATGCTGCTGGGGTATGAAAAGGACGGGGCCCGGTATTGAAAACGTTTCAAATTGCATAAGGGCTTGTGACGCGAAATAAGTGTTCACGCAAGACGTGGCCATAAAATTCATGCAGACATGTGCGGCCAAATACGGTATCGAATCTTTATGAAACGTTCGCTGTTCCACACTCTATATTTTTTGGCCGTTTTAGCGATAGTTTTTTCCGCGCCTATCGCTTTGGCGCAGTCAAGTAACGGGCAAAACTTGACCCAACCTGACTTTACGACCAGCACTATTGAAGCCGAGCTGGCCGATGTTGAAAATCTCGAAGGGTTGACCGAAGAACAAATTGCCCAGGTCAAAACTTATCTCGAAACGGCCACAACGGCGTTGGCGACTTCAGCAAAAAATTTGGAAAATCAGACACGCTTTACGACAGAGCTGGAAAATGCTCCAGAGACTCTTGGCGAACTTGAAGAAGCCATCAATCAGGCTCAGTCCGAACTTGTCGCTTTGCCGGCCGTTGATGATGAGCCGATGCGTGAAGAGGCGCTTCTTCAGCTAGAGCAAGACCTTATCGCCAAAGAAAGTGAATTGCGCTCGCTGCGCGCAGAGTCTGAAGGCTATGATACAGGCTTGCAAAACCTTGCGAGCCGACAGATTGTTGCCCCCAAAGACCTGAATGAAGCGCGGACAAAACTTGGTGAAATTACCACGAGTTTGAATGCCTTGGGCGATGGGGATTTGGATACGCTGGCAGAAGCGAACCGAAAAGCCTTGCAAGCTCGCCGTTATTACCGGCGCACACAGATAGCGGCGTTGGAAACAGAAATTGCGGGTTTGGCCAGACGTCAAGAAATCGTCAATGCTCGTCGTCAACTTGCAAATATCAAACTCCAAAAGCTGACAGAAGAGGTGCAATACCTATCGGAAATTACGGGGCAAAGACGTTTGAATGAAGCGGCGCAATTGCAGTATCAGGCGCAGCAATTGGCGAGATCTTATGAGCAAGCTCATCCAATTGTGGTTAGCCTAGCGCAGGAAAATATTGAATTGACCGCCGAAATAGTCGGCCTGGCCTCTGATGTTGCAAAAGTGTCAAAACAAACGGCGGCAACAATTTCCAATCTAGATATTGTCGAAAGTGATTTAAGAGTGGCTCAGGACCTGATTGAGACAGGTGCATTGGACCGTCGAGCCGGTGCGACTTTGCGCCGGTTATCTACCCAACTCACATCGCCTGCTGTCATCAAATCTCAAATGAATGAAACACAAAAATCACGCATTGATGTCACGCAGCGACGTCTTATTGCGCAAGAAAATCTACGGGCGATGCCTATTGGGCGCGTAAACGGAGATGAGCTCCTTGCGCAAGCGCGTCAGATCACGCCAGATTTACCAGAATTGGCTGAAGGTGACCGCGAGGCCTTGCAAGTCCTCATGGTAAATCGTCGGGAAATTTTGCAGCGAATTGTTTCAACAACCTCTTCACGGGTCACCGAAACAGCTAATTTATATGAGTTACAAAATGATCTTCTTTCAAATACAAAAGTTCTTAAAACTCTATTAGATGAAAAGTTACTTTGGGTTCCCAGCGTACCTGGGATTGATTTTGGTTGGCCCGCAAAGGTCATCACTGGAATATTTACAGTATTTTCTGTTGAGAACATCGCTTTAACATTCAATGTTTTCCTCGCTCAAATTCAATCCCTTTGGTTTCTGGTCTTGGTTTTTGTAACCGCGATTATTGGCTGCATGATGTCTCGTGAGCGTTTATGGGCAGATATTATTGATCGTTCGAAGCAGGTTGGACGCGTCCAGAAAGATAATTATTGGCATACGCCATCCGTTATATTTTCTTGTATCATAATCGCACTTCCGGTTCCTCTCTTGTTTCTTCTGCTCTCTACGCTCTTCGGACTTAGTAATTCGCCCGACCCTTTAATTGAGGGTCTTGGTGATACTTTTCTGTATGTCGCGCTTTTCTCGTTATTTTTGCTGACTTGGCGAGCTTGGGATAGAGATAAGTCTCTATTTGCAGCCCATTATAGATTGCCGGAGAACTTCAGGGCTGCCGTGAATAGACATCTAAGATGGTTTATACCCTTGGCTGGTATCTCCACCGGTCTTATCGCGCTCACGGAGTCAAGCGCTGACCCTAATGTCTATGAAGGTTTTAGTCTTTTTGCTTTTGTTGTCACAGCGCTGTCCCTATCTTATTTTGCGTTTAAAATTCTATGGTCACGCCGCAAAATTCTAGCTTCAAATTTTAGCGATGACAGTTTCTTTAGTCGGTATAAAGGGCCTTTAACTTTGGCCTTGGTAGGCCTCCCTCTTATCGCCGCAACCCTGTCTTTATTCGGATATTATGACACCGCCAGCGAGTTATTAGGGCGCTTGTTCTTCTCTGCTTGGTTATTTTTGCTAACCTATGTTGTCCATGGCCTGATCAAGCGCACAATATTAGTGGCGCAGAGACAAATCGCATTTCGGCAAGCCATCGAAAAACGAGACGCGGCTGCTAAGGCGCGCGCTGAGAAGTTAGAGGCAGAACAGCGGGGTGAAGAGGTTCCTCCGCCCCCGCCTTTAGATACAAGCGAAATCGATGTTAAGGCCATGAGCCGTCAGTCATCCCAATTGCTTAATACGCTTATTGTGTTGGGCTTCGCAGCTATGATGTGGCTCATTTGGTCGGACTTACTGCCGGCACTCTCTATTTTCAATGAGGTGAAGATTGGGGATTATACGACCCAAATCATGGACGAAGCGGGCGGGATGCGAGACGTTGAAGTCCCCATTACGCTCTGGAGCCTAATTCAGGCTGTGGTAATATTGGTTTTGACTTTCATTGCTGCAAAGAACTTGCCAGGGTTTCTGGAGATTTTCGTTCTCAACCGCGCTGGTATGGATGCGGGGTCTCGCTACGCCGTCACTACCATTTTAGGCTATGTGATTGTCGCGATTGGCGTTTTGATTGGATTTGATAGGTTAGGGCTGCAATGGTCTCAGCTCCGCTGGATTGTCACAGGCCTATCCGTGGGTATCGGTTTTGGTCTCCAGAAAATCATCGCCAATTTTATCTCCGGCTTAATTATTCTTTTCGAACGCCCCGTCCGTATTGGCGATTATGTGACGATTGGGGAACAAAGTGGTACCGTGTCTCGGATCCAAATTCGCGCCACGACTCTTATGGATTTAGATAATCGCGAAATTCTAATTCCTAATGAGGCCCTGATCAGTGAACGCGTTACGAACTGGACATTGTCAAATGCTGTTACCCGTCTGACTGTACCTGTGGGTATCGCTTACGGATCTGATACGGATAAGGCGCGCGACCTGATGCTCGAAACTCTAAAGTCCAATAATAAGGTTTTAGATACTCCTGCGCCACAAGTCTTCTTCGTCGGATTTGGCGAAAGCTCGCTCGATTTCGAGTTACGGGTTTTCCTAAGGACCTTCGATGATCGAGTTTTGGTTAGGCACATGATCCACACAGATATAAATAGAGTGCTTGAGAAAGCGGGTATCACGATTCCATTCCCTCAACGAGATTTGAATATCGCCAGCCAAGGAAAGCCCTTAGAAATTTCCACGAAAAAATGACAGGCTAGGCGCGCAAAAGTTTCATGCCGAAAAAGACGCAATCTCTCAAAGACTTAGGGGTTTCAGAGGCATTTACCATAATCAAGGTTGATTTCGAATTCTCTTGTTTGGCGTGCATTAGTTGATTAATGCGTGTCCTGGGATGTTAAGGGAAAGTCATTGCTAAAAAAGCGGTTATCACCAGAAGCTAGGCGCAAGCAATTAATGGATGCTGCGATAGCTTGCTATGGCGAATTGGGCGTTGAACGAGCGGGTCACGGGGATATTGCAAAACGCGTTGGCGTGTCTACCGCAACGGTATTCAATTATTTTGGCACACGAGAGGCCCTTACAGAGGCAGTGTTTGAAAATATATATGATGTTTTTAAGGACATGTTCTCTGAATTGCCGGCGCCCGGGACTAGTCCACAGCAACGAATTCAACATTTGGCAAATCGATATGCGCTTTTGGTGCGGACCTATCCTGATGTTCTCAAAGTTGCTTTAAATTGGTCGTCGTCTTTTGGTGATGGTGTTCGGCCGCAATATCTTGAATTTCAGCATTGGCTGCTAAGAGGGATCCAGGAACGTCTGCCCGAGGGTCGTCCAGACTTTTCAGATGCTCGGATTATCCTTGCCACAGCTTATAGTTATGCTCGTATGAAGTTAGATAATACACCCGACGAGGTCTTGGATCGTTACGTTGCTCGCATTGTATTGGCGATGGTTTAGGTCGTCCAAATACAAAATTTCGCGGGGGGTAATATACCGGATCCGTGCACGAATTCCCCATCCTTCTTAAAGCGCGTTACATCGATATCTTTCGCGCCATAATTAAAGGCGAATACCTTATCCTCGCTTCTCCGTATGCGCAGATCCTTGGGTAGCCAATAGGTTGGTATATCCAAGCTTTCGAGGCGGTCTCGCAAGAGCGCCCGAAGCCACTTTGTTTCTGGCCATGCCGCGACATAATCAAACATTTCTGCTTCGACATAGGCGGGAAACCCGTCATCAAAGCGGGCCCGGCAATTACGCGGGGTCGCGACGAAGTCCCGCCAGATTTTGGCGCGGTAGAATTGCTCATCCATATCCACATCTACCACGGCTCCCCCGCGTAAGGATTCAGAACGGATGTGTTTTAGGTCTTTGAACGAGGAGAGCTTGGGGATTTGATAGTCGGCGGTTTTTGAGCCTGATCGAGGGCCAAAGAATAACCTTGTTCCGGCTTTTTTTGCGCGATTGAATAAGTCTTCAGGAATAACCGGTAAGCTCGGAGCAACTGCTAAGGTATATCCTGTTAGCTCGTGATGAGGACTGATAATATCCACGGACAAGCCGAAACGGCGCAGTACCGTGTAGAACTCAAAACATAACTTTTCATAATGCCAACCGGTGCCTTGCGGTTGGATGTCAAACATCCACTTAGCGTCATAGTCAAAAATGAGCGCGACTTTAGCTGCGTAGGGCTTGAGGGGGCCTAAGGAGTCTAAAACCTGATGAGCACGCTTTGCCTCGATGCCGCCTTGCGCCAGCACATTATTGGAATCATAAAGTCCCGCGTGGTTTTGCTCTTGTGCAAAGGGGGCTTGCCGCCATCTGAAGTAGGAACAGTACTCCGCCCCATGAGCCGCCGCTTCTAAGGCCCATAGCCCGGCCATTCCATCTCGCGGTGCGGGGTTGTTCGGGGCCCAGTTTACAGGGCCAGGCTGCTGCTCCATGACGCCCCAGCGGCCATTTGAGCAAGCGCGATAAAGATCATGATGAAAAGCTGCAAAATCTGGATGACCACTTCGCATCCACCGAAGCTTTTGCGCATCTGTCCACCATTCTTGATCAAGGAACCCAAGAGGGTAGCTATCCCATGTCGTTATGTCGATATCCGCCCCAAGCGCGTAATGGTCGAAGGCTGTGAAATGTCCCATAACGTTATGGGTTATATCTGCTTTCGTATGAGCCCGAATAATATCCACTTGCTCTTTGTTAAAACTGATAACTTGATCCGAGCTAAAGCGCTGAAAGTCTAAGCGGTGAGCAGGATTGGCCTCTGTGACGGTACGGTCGGTAAAATCAACTTGCGAAAAATCGCTATATTCTTGCGACCAAAATACAGTTCCCCAGGCTGCGTTCAAGGCATCGATGGTTTTGTACTTATTCTGGAGCCATTTGTGAAATGCTCTTAGAGCCATGGGCGAATAGCTCTCTACCGTGTCATGGCAGCCATATTCATTATCTGTTTGCCAAGAGGTGACGGCAGGGTGCTTCGCATAACGTTCCACAACCGCTTGGGTGATACGGCGGCTTTCGGCGCGGTAGCTTTCGGATGAAAAGCAATAGTGACGCCGGGAACCAAAGCGGCGAGGCTGGCCCTCTGCGGTATAGGCGAGCATGTCAGGGGTTTCATCAACAAGCCATTTGGGCGGCGTCGCCGTGGGCGTACACATCGTGATTTGCAGCCCCGCTCTGGCTAAGGTTTCAATGGCGTTATCAAGCCAGTCCCAGTTAAAATCATTTCGGCTCGGCTCAATGCGAGACCATGCAAATTCCGCAATCCTCACATGGGTGATCCCCATCTCTACCATGCGTTCCGCATCGCCCGCCCACATCTCTTGGGGCCAATGTTCTGGATAATAGCAGGTGCCTAAATTCATATCAGCGCTTTAGAGATTTTGCTTTACCTGCGTCAATCTTTTTGTTTGAGCGTGCAAGGATTTCGGGCATAGCGAGCTCATGAAACGCTTTGCTTTGATCCCGTTATTATTTGCCGTTCCTGCATGGGGGCAAAACGCGGATGATGAAGTCTTGATGATTCCCAAACCTATCGAGGTAATCTTCGTAGATGGGATTTATGACAGTCAAATTGTTACGCAAGATGTTGCGGGTAGTATTGATGTTCTAGGTGACGAAATTCTGGACAAAATATCGCCGGTTCATCCTGCTGAAGCCCTAAATAGCGTGGCGGGGGTCAATATTCATCGGGGGAGTGGTCAGGAACACTTATCGGCAATTAGGTCACCTGTTTTAACAGGAGGGGCAGGGGCAGGCTCCTTTCTTTATCTCGAAGATGGGGTGCCGTTACGGGCGGCAGGTTTTGCGAATGTTAACGGGCTCTTCGAAGCTGGACCAGAATTTGCCGATAAGCTGGAAGTATTTAAAGGGCCTGGACCAGCCTTATACGGATCTAACGCTGTGCATGGCCTGATTAATGTCCAATCTTCGGATATTGATGCGCCTAACCGGGTGAAATTTATGGGGAGCGATGATGGACTAATCTCAGTACAAGCCGCCGCTACCCAAGGCAGTTTCAGGGCGTCTGTCTCTGTTGTCTCCGATAATGGATTTCGTGAAGATAGTGGGTTTGACCAACAAAAATTCCAACTCAAATATTACAATGATTTCGGCGCTTGGTCTGTCGATTGGCTTTCATCCCTCAATAATCTCAACCAAGAAACGGCGGGCTTTATACAAGGGGATGATGTTTATCTGGACGATGATATCCGGTTCACCAACCCCAATCCCGAAGCCTTTCGCGACGGGAAAAGCTATCGCACGCAGGCCCGATTTGAACGCGATCTGGAGGGGGGTAAAACGCTTGCCCTAACCCCATATGCCCGCCGCGCGGAATTACGTTTCCTTCGCCATTTCGTGCCGGGTCAAGCGCTCGAGAAAAATGGTCACAGTTCTGTCGGTCTGCAAAGTGCTTATTACGATAATAGCTTTAACATCGGAGCCGATGTTGAATATACTAATGGCTTTCTCTATGAGTTTCAGGACAATCCGTCCCGCTTCTCTTTCGTAGAGGGCCTGCATTATGATTATGAAGTAGAGAGTCTGGTTGGGGCTATTTATGCGCAGAAGGCCTTCGATTTTTCCCAAAATCTCAGTCTCGATATTGGCGCTCGCGCAGAATTCACGGACTATACCTATGATAACAAAGCCAGTGATGGTCAGTCGGGGCGCTTTATCCGCGTGGCAGACCGTAATGATGACTTCCTAACCATTACGCCCAAAGCCTCTTTGCGCTATAACTTTGATGATAAGAATATGGTCTATGCGCGCGCCGCTAGAGGTTCCCGCGCACCGCAAGTCACAGATCTCTATTCAGTACAGCTAAATCAGATCGCGGGCGAAGCCGAGGTCGAAACTCTGGATAGTCTGGAAGCAGGTTTCAAAGGGAAAGTCGGTATTTTCAGCACGGAACTTGCGGCCTTTACCATGTGGAAAGATAATTTCTTCTTCCGAAATGCCAATGGTTTTAACGTCGTCAATGGGAAGACACGTCATAACGGGGTCGAGCTAAGCTTTACGGGGCAGCTAACAAAGTGGCTCTCTATATCGGGTGACGGAACACTCGCTAAGCACTCATATGATTTTGCTTTGGATGAAGGGTCTGCGGCGAATAACATCACGGAAGATAATCGTGTCGATACGGCTCCTAATACGCTGGCCCATATGCGCGCAACGGTAACGCCCAGTGAAGGCGTCCAAATGGAAATCGAATGGCGTCATGTGGGGAGCTATTTCACGAATCCCGGAAATACAGCCAAATATCCAGGCCATGATATCTTCGTTCTCAGAGGGCGTTATGAAGTGAGCGATGCGATTACGCTCTTTGGCCGTATCGATAACCTCTTTGATACGCGCTACGCAGATCGGGCCGATTTTGCCTTTGGGAATGAACGCTATTTCCCCGGACGACCAAGAACCCTGTTTTTCGGCTTGTCGTCTGAGTTCTAAACCCTTATCGACGCGCCATGAATATCCCGGATATAAAACTTGCGCAGGTCGTTGACCGTTTTGAACAAATCGAAGCCCGTATGGGGGCGACAACGGATAGCGATGAAATTGTGCAGCTGGGCAAGGACTATGCGGAGTTGCGTCCTGTTGTCGAAGGTGTACGGGCCTTGCAATCCGTGCGTTCCGAGATGGAAGACTTACAAGCCATGCTCGACGATCCTGAAATGGGTCCAATGGCGAAAGAGGAATTGCAGGCGCTAAAGGATAAGCTTCCTGGACTTGAAAAAGATGTCTCGCTGCTACTCTTGCCCAAAGATAAAGATGACAATGCTTCCGTCGTATTGGAAATCCGCGCAGGCACAGGCGGGGATGAGGCTGCGATTTTTGCCGGTGACCTTTTCTCAATGTATTCGCGCTATGCGCAGCTTCAAGGCTGGAAGGTTGAGGTCGAGAGCGATTCACCCGCAGATATGGGGGGCTATAAAGAAATTATTGCCTCGGTATCTGGGGCAGGCGTTTACGGGAAACTGAAATTTGAAATGGGTGTTCACCGGGTACAGCGCGTACCTGTGACAGAAACGCAGGGCCGTATCCACACCTCCGCGGCGACGGTGGCCGTGCTGCCGGAACCTGAGGATATTGATATCGGGTTTTCCATGACTGATGTACGTGTTGATACAATGCGTGCCTCAGGGGCGGGCGGGCAACACGTCAATAAGACTGACTCTGCCGTGCGTATGACTCACGTTCCGACAGGTGTTGTTGTGGTCTGTGATGCGAAATCTCAACATATGAACCGCGCCAATGCAGAGCGTCTGCTCAAGATGAAGCTCTATGACATGGAAAAGCAGCGCGTGGACGCAGAACGGGCTGAGGATCGAAAAGACCAAGTGGGTTCGGGCGATCGATCCGCGCGAATCCGTACCTATAATTACCCTCAGGGACGCCTGACCGATCACCGTATAAATCTGACGCTGTATAAGCTAGATAAGATCGTTGCCGGGGATGAACTTGGGGATGTCATTGATGCCCTTATCGCCGAGGATCAGGCAAACCGCTTAGCGGCTATGGAAGCTGAAGGCTAAGAACTCCACATATCGTTTTTCAATAAAATATTGACACCGAATTGATTTTTCTTTATCGAAAAACAATAAGGAGACAATTATGAATAATCATATCACGCAAAAAGCCATGAAAGCTGCGGGTGCCACCGCGCTTATTATCCTCTCGGCAGCGACTGCCATGGCCCATGAGGTTAATGATGATAACCGCGTTGAAGAAACGCACAACATAACAGGTTTCGATAAAATCCGAGTCACGGGCGTATATGAGCTGGACGTACAGGTCGGTAAGGATTTCTCGGTCTTCACCTCCGGCAAGCACAAAGATGTTGAAAATATGAATATCTATTTGAAGGGCTCGACGCTTGTGCTGGCACAAGACAAGGATGAGGACAAAAAGATAAATTGGAATGGCCGAAAGAATAAAAACAATAGCGGCATCAAAGCGATAATTACCCTGCCAGAACTCGAAGCTCTTGATATCACCGGCATTGGAGCGGGTGATATTAAAGGTATTGATAGTGACCGCCTCGATGTCGAAGTGGCGGGTATAAGCGATATGGAACTACACGGAAGCTGCGGTACGCTAGATGTTGATATGGCCGGTTTGGGCGAACTTCGCGCCGAAGGTTTGAAGTGTAAAGATGTCGATGTTGATCTGGCGGGAATGGGTGAAATCTCTGTTTATGCGTCTAAATCTGTGCAAGCAGATGCCGCTGGGATGGGGAGCATTGAGGTTTATGGAAACCCAAAAGATGTCGAGAAGAGTAAGAGCTTTATGGCATCCGTTAACATTAAATAATAGATCGAACTCTGTCATAAAAAGGCTGTCTCTGGGACGCTTTATGTGACGAGAGCCTTACATATTCACCACATACTGTGCTGGCGGGGGTTTCTACTACTAAATATTGTGGATGAATATCGACTTTATCCACAGTGCCCGCGCCGAAGTCTTGCGCCCAATATATGACTCGGTCTTTTCTGCCCCTGTTAATAGGCGGGAGAATCTCATGGGGCTTCAAGGTAAAGATATGAGTGCTGGCAATGGCGCAAGTGTGATCGTCATAGATCAGGCTTGTGATAATGATCAGCTCTTGGTCAGTTTGAGTAAAAACGGTCATCAGTGGTTATCGCCCGTCGGCTGGACGGATCAGCAAAAGGTGACGTTACTGGAATGTCGCTCGCAGGGCGATACGACGCAGGTCGACATTCCCGCCGAATTTGCCCGTGATATCAAAACGGGCGATGTGGTGGTGTTGCGCTGTTCCGAACTAGATCTAGAAAAAGAGATAATTTGGGAGACGTCAGAGGTCGAAACCAGACCAAATGAAGCCGCAGCAGAGGTCGCGACCGGTTTGGCGGGAGGGCTTTTTTCGCGCTTCAAAGCCCCAAAGGTTGAGCTGCGAGAAGACAGCAAGTCCGAAGCTGAATTAAGGGCCGAGGAAGCAGAGCGTGCAGCTCAGACCTATAAAGCTAAAATGGAGGCCGCAGCGGCCGCAAAGGAAGAGGCGCAGCGCAAAGCCTTAGACGCCGCGAGGGAGGCTGAGGCGGCCCTGAAAATGGAAGCCGAACGTATTGCTGAAATGGAGCGCGCGGCAAAGGCGTTTGAGGAGGCCGAAAGGCTCAAGCAAGACGAATTGCGCCGCGTCGAGGAGGAGCGCCGCGCCGAGGAAGCGCGATTGGCAGAGGAAGCCCGCCGCATTGAAGAAGCTCGAAAGCGAGAAATTGCTGCCAAGAAAGAAGCGGCCCGCAAAGCAGCTCTAAAGCGCTATGAATCCGGCCTGGACGTTACGCGCAATGAAGAACTGCGCCTGAAATCTCGGCTCAAAGATCTCAAGCGTAAGGCGAAATCCGACGCTGCGAATATTGCCACGCAACAAGAAGACCTAAAAAGCCGGCATGGCTTGTTGGTCACTAGCGAGGAAACGGCAGAGAAGCGCTTTGAAAGCTATGACAAGACCGCGTCAAAACTGGACGAATTGAATGCAGATCTGTCATTGTTGCAGAGCGAATCTGAAACATTGACGGCGGATCGCGAAGCACTTTCTATTCGGTTGTCACAAGCTGATTCCGACTATCAACACGCACAGAAAGAGGCTGAGGCGGCAATGGCCAAAGCCGAAGCACGCCGCGCCGAACTGGACCATCTTCGTCAAGAAGAGAGTGACGTTTCTGGAAAAATTCTATCTGTTTCAGAGAAACTTGCGGCCAAAGGACAGGCGGTGACAACAACCTCTGATAAAGCCGAAAAACTTCAATCTAGTTTGGAAACGGCTCAAGCTGAACTTGCGCAGGCAAAAGTTGAGATTGAAGCTTTGGAGCAGGCGCTCGCTGTGCAAGCGGAACAAGATCAAAACTTACGTCTGGAAATTGAAGCAACGCAGCAAGCCATCGAGGATAGCCAAGCGCGCCAAGCCGCGCAGCAGGAAGCAATCGAACATTTAGAACGCGGCGGCGCGCCTGAAGATATTGCTGAGGTTGATTTTGAAGCCCGCAGCCTTGAAGCTTCCGCCGAGTTTACAGCCTCTGAGGATGTTGAGCGGGTAAATGAGATAGCCCCCAACCCCGGTCTTAAAGATCGCATGATGGGCCGCGTTCGCCAGAGCTTTGCGCGCGAGAAAGACGCTGAAATAAGCATCGCCGTCGAAGATGTTATTGAGAGCGAAGAGGATGCAAAGGTCGACCCCGTTCTCTTGGCGGGGCTAGAGGACACCCCAAGCTTTCTGCGCCGTCATAGCTCTAGCTTGATGGTATTGGGCGCGGTCATTGGCGGTTTAGCGCTTATAGGCGGCGGGTGGGCCCTTAATCAATCCGCGGCGCCAAAACTCGAAGTGAAGTCCAGCACGTCTGAGCCGACTCAGGTCGCGGGCGCTGTGAGCAAAATTGAAATGCCCAAGGCGTCTGAACTCACCACGTTGGAAACTGCCGATAAGTTGGCACCCACGCCAGGCAGCCTAGCGGCGGAGGTAACACCCCCCACAACCGAAGTGCCAGACACTGGTTCAACAGGCGTGCCTACCATGGTGGATAGCCCGGCGATAAGCGCCGTTTTAGAACCGCTAGATGTTAAGTCGGATGAGGTTTTGCAGTCAGCTAAAACGCCAACTGAGATAGAGGAGGATACCCTTGTTCTGAAATTGGCCGAAGTTGTTGACCCGACGGGGTTTGCGTTTGAATTGCCGGACATGATGCCGATTGCAGAACCTCCGGCGCCAGGCGCCAAAACGGCCGTGAAAAAGTCAAAAGCGTCGAAGCCAGAACCAAAAAAGGCAGCTTCGAAAAAGGCCGAAAAAAAGCTGTCTGCGTCGCCCAAAAAGGTAAGCGCTAAGCCAACGGCAAAGGAAGACGCCGACATTAATTACCCTGAATTGACGACAGATGTACAAAGGCGATTGTCAAATCTTGGACTCTACACCGGAGACATAGACGGCTTGCAAGGTAAGGCGACCAAGGAAGCCATTACGAATTTCAAAACCTTGTTCTCAATGGCGGAAACCAACAGCAAAATTACCGGTGCGCTTCTAACAGAATTGAAGCGGGCGGAGCGAGAGCAAGAGGCTGCAGCTTTGCAAGCTCAAGCCGCCGCGGAAGCAGAGCGGGCTGCGCTAGAGGCGCAGAGTGCGCTGCAAGTTGCTGACGTCGCTCCGGCCGTCACCTATTATGATACGGTACAATCTGTTCCTTCAACGCCAGTGATATCAGATACTTTACCTGCGGCTGACGCGTTTACGCCGGTCATTGAAGCGACGCCGAGCTATATCGCGCCTGAGCCTGAGGTTGAGGCTGTGAAAGTTGCTAGCGTGCCGCCTGTCATATCAGAACCGGCCCCAACTCCCGTTATTCAAGACGTTATTGTTGAGGCAACGATGTTAAGAAATGCGAGCGCTAGTTATCCGTCCTCCGCTCAACGCCGCAATTATTTTGTAAATGTGGCGATCGAGGTTTCCTATGATATTGATACAGCCGGACGTCCCGTGAATATTGCCGTTTTATCAAATGATCATAGCGGTAGGTTCGTTGATGCGTTTGAAAAAGAAGCCATGGGAGCTATTCGAAAGATGCGTTTTTCGCCTAAAACAGTTAATGGTACAGCCGTGACAACGACAGGCAAACAAAAGCGTATTGTCTTTCGTGCGGAGTAGGCGCTATCAATAGGGTATGAGTGAGAACCTTGAAATTGCCCTTTTCCCTTGCCTGTCAGATAATTATGGCCTGCTGATTCATGACCGCGAGAGCGGGGAGACGGCAGCAATTGACACGCCCGAAGTTTCGAAAATTGAAGCGGCTTGTGCCGAGCGTGGTTGGACCCTGACGCAGATTTGGAACACTCACCACCATCCCGACCACACAGGCGGTAACCTGATGCTTAAAGAAAAGCACGGCCTAACCATTACAGGTCCGGATCAAATTC
Organism: Hellea sp.; assembly: GCA_020629875.1. Lineage (GTDB taxonomy): Bacteria > Pseudomonadota > Alphaproteobacteria > Caulobacterales > Maricaulaceae > Hellea. Next base: position 2,577 of record JAHDCL010000007.1, on the reverse strand, counting down.
AAGGGCGTATTCCGGGCCTTGATAAAGGCGTCTCCGGCGGAGATGTTTTCAAATTTGGTAAACATGAGGTCCAAGTCATTTTCACGCCTGGTCATACGGTGGACCACATTATTTATTATGTGCCAGATGCAAAAGCCGCCTTTGTGGGCGATACGATTTTCGTGCTCGGCTGCGGCCGCCTTTTTGAAGGCTCACCCGAAGATATGTTCGGTTCCATGGCCGCGATTGCAGGATTGCCGGACGACACAAAACTCTATTGCGCCCATGAATATACGCTCTCCAATGCGAAATTTGCCGTCACGGTTGAGCCAGATAATCAAGCGCTTTTGGATTATATCGAGACCGCAAAGACCTTACGAGACCAAGGCATTCCAACAGTGCCAACAACCGTCGCCATGGAAAAAGCCACCAACCCCTTCATGCGGGCGGAAACGGCGGCAAGATTAGGCAACATACGCGCCGCAAAGGATAGTTTTTAATCAAATAATTCTGGCGCGAGCTAATGTTAATTCTTAGGCTGTTTTCAGACATTTTAGAGCCAAGAGGAGGCCGCTTTGCAGAATGACTTAAAAAAATCAGTTTTGATGTGCACCGTCACCTTTCTAGCAGCAGCTTTGACAGCTTGCGGCGGCGGTGGTGGCGGTGGATCAAATTCCGGTGTCTCGGTGTCTCCGCCTCCGCCCCCTCCGCCGCCGCCACCAACAGCAGAATTTACGGTTGAAGGCGTTGCAGCAAAAGGATTGCTGGGTGGAGCCAGAGTCATCGTTGTCGATGCAACCGATCCCTTACCTTTAGAGCTCTCAGATTTTGTGGCTTTGGGTGAAGGCACCACGTCAGCGGATGGCCGCTTCTCTATAGATGTGGCTGACTCTGATGGCGCGGCCAACATTATGGTCCTCGCCTATATGAATAATGCCAATATGAAATGCGACTCTGTGATAGGGTGCGGCCTAAATCCCGCAAATGGGTCTGCTATTGATTTTGGAGATGAGTTCTCATTGGGTGAGAATGAAGCCTTACTCGCAGCCTATCTCACGACTCCTGGGGCTGGGACGACGACAACAAATCTCAATTCTCTTTCCACAATCGCAACGAGCCGTATGATTGGATTAGCTGTGGAGGCAGGTTCCGTTTTGGGGTCTGGAGAGAGTACGCAACCTATTTTGCGGCCTCAAGATAAGCAAACCGCGCAAGATTACATTGCCCAAGTTTTGGGGATTACATCTCAGGATTATTCTGCGCTTAACTTTATCGATTTGACTGAGACATTGCCCGCTAGTGTGGACCAAGCGGAACTTCAGGCGGCGGTTTTATCGTCTGGATTTTTAACCGCTGCTGTTGCCTTAGGGAGCGATCTGGAGGCTAATGGCATTGAATTTACTTTTGACGATCTTTTCGGAGAAATCACGGGAGCATTTATCGCGCCACCAGCTCTGATTGTCAGAGAATCTCCGCCTGATATTTTCAGTATTTCGCTCCAAGAAATGTTTGGCGGAGCCATTTTGGCTTTGGATGCTAATATTCAAGCCTCAGGGGGTACTGCCAATAATGCGCAAGACTTGGTAGCAGATTATTTGGTAACGCGCGTGGCTGAAATTAATGCAGCGCCGCCTAACCTTCCCCTAGAGAGTGACGGCGGCCTTCCGCAGCCACCTGCAGAGATTAGTTTCATAGCTGACAGTATTTCGTATGTCGCAGGTACGGGGACGGGCAACGCTTTGGCCGAATTGGATAACCCTGACGGCCTATTCCCGCTCAATAGCTCACAGGGTGTTCCGCCCGGTGAAACCAGTTTTCTGGCAAATGTAAGCTCGGTCACGCCCGGGGGTAGTATTTCTCTAAATCTGTTTGGGAGTACGCCTAATGAGCTCGATTTTTCATTTGGCGGGGATTTAACAGCAGGCACATATGAAGCCGAAGTGACGTTTACAGTCTCTGAGTTTGAGCAAAGCTACACTGACACAATCATCGTTGAGGTTTTACCAACTGAAGTTGGTATCGTGCAAGAGAGTGTCACAATGACAACTGCCCCGGACAGTACGTTTAGACTTGATTTTGTAAATCCAAATAATGTTGGCATATCCACGGTGAGTATAGATAATCCAACAGGTCCAAGCTATTTTGAAGTTGCGACAATAGATTCATCCGGCGCAGATATTGGATATGGCCCCGCTTTTAATTCTGCCCCGATAGGAACTTACAACGTAAATGTGACTTTGGGCCAAGGATTGGGGGCCGAAGCCAATGACGTCACCGTTCCGCTGGAAATCATTGTTACGCAGCCATAGGTAAAATCCATCAAGAGCCCATGAACCTATCAGCTTCATAAATTTAACCCCGCCACATGAGCGGGGTCATGTTGTTTGAGGGGAGGGTCTCAAACACTCTTGAATATCTGGGTAAACCCGCAATTTCGGTGTGCGGGTTTGTGGCCTGAATTGCCTGAGGGCAGTTCAGGCTAAGCCGCATTCTCGAACTGGTTCATTGTGTTGTGCTCACCGCCAGCTTTTAGCGCGCGCTCTCCGCCTGTCATCTCTTTGAAATCATCGCCGAGATTTGAACCGACTTCGTGCTGAT
>JAHDCL010000084.1 GCA_020629875.1 Hellea sp. | reverse complement strand
ACGGCGCTATTCATTTTTCCGGCGACAGCGCGGCGAAAGCTTGCATCGCATTCGGCGGGGTTTCCGCTCATCGCGCTCATAATGATGTCGTCTATCGAAACGCTTTGCCCTCCCGCGGCAAGGGTGCGTACATCCTCGACAGTAACGTTTGCCTCAGCTACAGAGCCATAGCCTTTATAAAGCGCCATTTTTTCAATTTCGTTACGCGCCATGGCAAAATCGCCCTCAAGCAATGGGGCCCAGAGGGCAACTGCATCAACATCTATGGCGATGGAATGTTCATTTAGGCTTGTGCGAACGAGATTGGATAAATCAGCTGTATTCGCTGCGTAACACCCGATAGAGGCAAAGCGCCCCGCCGCTTCAAAAGCCTTGCGCACAGCTGATCGCGGAGAGAGGTCGCCCGCCTCAACAATTAGTTTCGCCTCTGCCCTATCGGGTTCTATATCAAAGCTTTTGATGATTTTTGCGATGGCCGCGCCATTACGCTCATGATCAAGCCTTAGGCGAACCAGTCGTGCATCCCCAAACATTGAGAGGGCAGACATTTCATCCGATAGTTTCGCGGGGTCACCTGTTAGATCATCAGCCGTTAGGACTGTAGCGGCAAATGCATCATCAGGATTAGGTAAATATTGTTTGGTTAATAATTGACCGCGTTCTTTGACTAAGCCGCGGTCGGGCCCAAATAGCAACACGCCAATAATATCAGCTTGAGGCGCTGAGACGAATTTATTCGCGCGGGCCCCCGTTAGCTTCATCCTTAAGGATTCTCGGCGTAATAGCCCGCAAGCTTTACCAAGAGCCTGTCGGCAACTTCTTTGGCAGTTTGCTGCTTGGCATTATTATCTGCGGCAACAATTCCATAAGGGTCTATGGGTGCTCCAAATGTTGAGGTTCCTTTAACACGCCCTTTATCTAAAATTTCACCGGATTTTGCATCGAGCAATTTGTAGCTAATTTCTAGAATCGAATCATATCGCGAGGCGACATCATCCGCAGAGATACCGAGACGCTGGCGCCGTATTTTTGGCGTTAGCTCTAAGACATGCTTTCCAGTATTTTCGCCAATACGGTCCCGTAATCGTTGCATGACAAGAAACCCTGCCTCTTTATCGCCAGCATCGCGACCATCATTTATTTGAATAGAGACGTCTTCAAATTTCGTCGTATTTCCTGATATGGCCCCGCCATGCATAGGGGTAAATCCACAAGCCGTGAGCAGAGGAACAGCGAGCGCTGCGATAATAATCTTTTTCATCATGACGCCACTATATTGATAATTCGGCCTGGAACAACAATCACTTTCCGCACCTGCAGCCCATCTATCGCGCGGATAATGGCTTCATCGGCAAGGGCCAATTTTTCAGCATCGTCCTTGGAAATGTCTTTGGGCGCAGTCAGCTCAGAGCGGCGCTTGCCATTGACTTGGATGGGGAGCGTAACTTCATCCTCGACGAGCATAGCAGGATCAACTTCGGGCCACGGCGCGTGATAGCATAGGCCTTCGCCGCCCAGATGCGACCAACACTCTTCCGACAGATGCGGCATGAACGGCGCGATGACGCGGATAAGAATACCTAAGCTTTCCGCTTTGGCGGCGTCATTGGCTTTATATTTTTTCAGCGCATTGGTGAGTTCATAAATCTGCGCGACCGAGGTGTTAAAGCGAAAGCTTTCAATACCTGCCGTGATTTTTTCGAGGGCTTTATGCGCAAAGCGGCGTAAGGTGAGGGCGTCGCCTTTGGCATCAGCGGCGACGGACATGGGATCCATTTTTTCGGACTCCGCAACAAGGCTCCAAACCTTTTTGGAAAAACGCCAGGCACCAATCACGCCGCTTTCTGTCCATTCGACATCGCGCTCAGGTGGGCTATCAGAGAGGACAAACCAACGCGCTACATCTGCGCCATAACCTTCGATAATTTCATCCGGATCCACGACATTTTTCCTGGACTTGGACATCTTGATGATGTCGCCTTTGGAGATGACTTTTTTGCTCTCAATATGAAGAAGCTGATTGCCTTCCTCAATTACATCGGCGGGCATGACATATTCACCGTCTTCATCCGTGAACACGGCGTGCGTGACCATGCCTTGGGTGAAGAGGCCTGCAAAGGGCTCGCCGCTCGGCAGGTCGAGCAATCCGCAATCGCGCAATCCGCGCGTGAAGAAGCGCGCATATAATAAATGCAGCACCGCATGTTCCACGCCGCCGACATATTGATCGACAGGCAGCCAATCACTGGCGATGGCTTTGTCAAAGGGCGCGTCATCTGGCTGGCCATTTCCTTGCCCGCCGGCAAAGCGCGCGAAATACCAAGAGCTATCGGCGAAAGTATCGAGCGTATCGGTTTCGCGCTCGGCTTTTGCGCCGCATTTCGGACAGGTCACAGGATTATCCTCTGTGCCATGTTTAAAGGTCGGATGGCGGTCCAGCGGATTACCGGGAATATTCAGGTCAATATGCTCATAGGGGAGCTGAACTGGAAGGTCACTTTCCGCCACAGGTTGCGGCCCGCAAGATTCGCATTTAATAACAGGGATAGGACAACCCCAATAACGCTGGCGCGAGACGCCCCAATCGCGGAGGCGATATTGCGTTGTGCCTTCGCCAAGACCCATCTCTTCAATTTTAGCTATGGCCGCGCGAATGCCTTCGTCTTTTTTAAGGTGATTTAAAAATTCAGAATTAAATAATGTGCCTTCACCCGTATAGGCTTCAGCGCCAACATCATAGCTCGCTGCGTCTTCACCCTCGGGCAAAACGACAGGCGTAACGTCCAAGTCATATTTACGCGCAAAATCGAGATCGCGTTGATCGTGAGCGGGGCAGCCGAAAATAGCGCCCGTGCCGTAACCCATGAGGACGAAATTCGCTATCCAGACGGGGAGGGTTTTGTTTTCATCGAACGGGTGTTTAACACGTAAGCCTGTATCGATTCCGAGTTTAGGTGCTTGGGCGATGGCTTCTTCAGACGTGCCTATTTTTGCGCACTCGTTACGGAATGCTTCCACTTCTGGCAAATGCTTTGCAAACCATTTTGCATATGCGTGATCTGGTGAAAGGGCTAAAAAGCTTGCACCAAAAATTGTATCAGGCCGCGTAGTATAAATTTCCAGTCCATCTTGGTCAGTTGCAATTGCTTCCTTGAGCAATTTTCCCCAATGTTCTGATGCGGAAAACTCGACTTCTGATTTATCAGTTAGGTCGAACCATATGGAAGCACCTTCAGATTTCCCAATCCAATTGGCTTGCATCGTTCGCACCTTTTCAGGCCAGCGGTCGAGCGTGTCTAAGCCCTCGAGCAATTCCTCGGCATATTCAGTAATCTTGAAAAACCACTGATCCATGTCGCGCTGTTCGACCACCGCGCCGGACCGCCAACCTTTGCCATCAATGACCTGTTCATTGGCGAGGACGGTATTATCCACGGGGTCCCAATTGACTTTGGCGGTCTTGCGGTAAACGAGGCCTTTTTCCCAAAACTTTAGGAAGATGGCTTGTTGGTGTTTGTAATAGGCTTCATCAGAGGTGGCGAACTCACGGCTCCAATCCAGCGCAAAGCCGAGCCGTTTCATCGGCGCTTTCATCGCGTCAATATTGCCGTAGGTCCAATCTTTCGGATGACCGCCTGTCGCGATGGCCGCGTTTTCGGCGGGCATACCAAATGAGTCCCAGCCCATAGGGTGCAGCACTTCAAACCCCCGCGCCTTTTTATAACGCGCCACAACATCGCCCATGGCGTAATTGCGCACATGACCCATATGAATACGGCCCGACGGATAAGGGAACATTTCCAGCGCGTAGAATTTAGGCTTATCGCTCTTATCATCGGCGCGATAAATATCGCCTTTTTCCCACACGGCTTGCCAGCGCGGCTCAACCTCGGCGGCATTATATCGGCTGTTATCTTCACTCATTTTAACGGGTCCATAAATGGGGAATTTGAAGCGCTGTCTATAGCAGAGACAGGACACAAAAAAAGGCCTCTTTCGAGACCTAATTTATCGCCAGATTTTATCTCGCTTACTGATTATCTACAGTCGCGATATAAAGCTGACGTGCGCGGGTCAGGATCGCGTTCTCAATCTGGCGCGCTGTATCGGCGTCAACAGAGGCATCTGTCCAGCCGCCGCCAGAACGTGTTTGCTTAAAGATAGAGGTCTTAAGCGCATCAGCGCGTAAGTTCGTATCAAGAATATAGACATTAGCTTTGAACCGCTCATTGGGGGCTTCTGCGCTGGCATACCAATCTGTGACAATAACGCCGCCAAATGGGTCAACTTGCTCAAGCGGCATAAAATTGAGCGTCTCAAGCGATGCGCGCCAGAGGTAAGAGTTTACACCCATATTAGGTGCAGGGGCTTGGGCCGCCGCACGAGCTTTGGATTGTGCCTTTTTTGTACTTTTGCCGATACCGAGCGTTCCGCATCCGGTCAAAAGAACAGAGGCCATAACTGATGAAATCAGAAGGGCTGGGACGCGTTTGCGTGAAAATGTCATCAAGATAGCTCCGTAAGCATCAAATCGTTTCGCGGTTTATAGCACTAAAAACCGCTACGCCTAGTCCTGCTGACAGGAAATTACGGGGTCTTAATCTACGATGGGTCCCATAATACCGTAGGCTTTTATGATTTGTTAACCATTTTTTAGGGAAGCCCGCCGCATTACGGTCATCGAATATGGTTAATGGCGTCTTTATAGCGCTATGTGGGAATTGGAGACATTAATGTCAGGGAACTTTCGAGGTAAGTCGCTTTTAATACCTCTGGTCATTTCAGGGCTAGGACTGATGACCGTTGCCAGCGCCCAAACAAGCAGCTCGCCTTTTGCCAAAAAGACAAAAAAGCAGGCTTGGGAGACTGAAGCGCCCGCTCCGCCGCCTGGGGACATGCCGACCTATACGCCGCCGCAAAACTACCAGCCGACCCCGACTTCCCCGTTGCAGGAATCTGCCAAACGTCAAATCGAAGGTGCGGCTTACGATTACACGCCCAAAGCGATGGGAGGCACATCTTCTTATAGTTCCGATACATTAGCCGGCAGTGTACCTGCGACTGCTCCTGAAACAGGGGCCTATTATCCAGGCCGAGAAGGCGGGGGGCAATATCAATATGAACCGCCCACCCAAGGCCGCGCAACGTCAGCACCCGTTCAGTCTGGTCCCGCATATTCAAACCCTCCATATGCTGGCCCTATGTCGGCGCCACAACAGGGCAAGCCGCGTAATAAATGGCTTGATAAGCTGGGCATGGGCGGCGTGAAAGTTGCTGTGAATGGCTTTCTGAAAATTGGTGCCGCCATAGTCGATCGTTCTGGCAGTGATGATAAAGACTTCGACTTTGTTTCCCATGGCCGGATCGAGCTTGAGGCTAGCGCTATCACGAATGGCGGCATGGAATATGGCGTTAATCTGGAATTGCGCGAAGATTATGATCGTTATCGCCGCGGATTTGGCGGTCGTGTCGGTGATTGCCCGCCAGATGTTGCAGGCTGTGCGGGGACAAGTGTAAACGGTGTGGCCACGGGCTTGCGAGGACATACGTCACAATTTTACACCTCGGGTGCCAGCAATGCGACAGAGACACAAATTGCTCTTGAGAGCGCACATATTTTCTTGCGCACAGCCTATGGTGATATTACCGCTGGGCGCGATGATGGCGCAGCCTATCTCTTCTCATTAGGGGCGCCGACCCTTATGATGGTGAACGCATCTAACTCACCGGTTGATTATACGGGTTTGGATAGTGTGAAGACCGTTAATGATGCCTCCGGCTTTGCAAAAAAAGTCACTTACACATCTCCTCGCTTGTTAGGTGATCAAATTGGGGTCGGAGTACAATTTGGTGCATCTTACGCGCCTAATGCCCGGGCCTGCGGGGTTGATTATTGCGTCCGTAAAAATAGCGACGACGAATCCGGAACGCTCGCCCCAGATCTTAAGGATGTTATGGAGGTCGGCCTAGCGCTAGATCGGAAGTTTGACAATGGATTGAAAGTTGAAGCCACGGCAAACTATGCTACTGCTAAAAATGATCTGATCTTGCCTGGTTTTGATGATTTGCAGTCTTGGAATACGGGCCTCGAAGTCTCGCTTGGCGACTGGACTGCGGGCGGCTCATATTTACAAAGTAATAATGCTCTTTCTAATGGCGATTACTCGGCCTGGGATGCGGGGCTGACGTGGAAACCTTCGGCTTATGGATTTAGCGCGAGCTATGGCCACGCCAATGATAAGAATGTGAACCTGAAATCAGATCAATTTGTTTTCGGCGTTATCCGCGAATTTGATAAGTTCACATTGGGCACAGGCGTACAATATATAGAACGCACCACGCCGCTGGCGGCAGGCAATGTCATTAGCTCGCAAAAAGAGAGAGCGACAGCGCTCTTCGTTGAAGGCGGATTTAAGTTTTAGGTTCCATACCCAATTCCTGCAATTCCCGCAGCGCCTGAGCCGAGAAGCTTTGGCGCTGTGTCTTTATTGATACCGCCCAATGCAAAAATGGGGACGGGAAGATCATTGGTTTTTTGGGTGAAACCTTCAATCCCTATGGGCTCGCCCGCGCTTTGGCTTTGGCTTGGAAAGACTGAGGAGATTAGGAGTCCATCTAGAATGGAGAGGTCACCCATGTAGTTCCCTGACTTTATTCCGGCCATAGAGATTATCCAATCTGGGCACCTTTTTCTCCAGAGGGATGGAGCCGCGAGAGCGGCATCGCGGCGGAAGTGAACGCCATCCGCACCAATTTCTATGGCAAGTTCGGGGTCATCTCCAATGAGCAATTGTTGTCCGAGCGCAAATGTAACTTGCCGCAAGCTTTCCGCATCTACGAACTTATGCGCGCTGCCAAAGTGCCTGTATATTATGGTGGTGCCTTGCGGGAGTTTTTGCGCCGCCGCCACGACATCGGGAACACGTTCTGGGTCTGTCATGAAAATAAGTGGGGAAAGGCGGCTGGGAAAAGGTCGTTTAGAATAGAGTTTTGTCGCGACGCGCGCGATTGTGTCTCTTCCCTTATAATCCCATTCGGGGTAAGCGGCGGTCATGACAGATGAACTTCCTATCTCTGAGAAACGAGAGCTCACCCTAAAGCGAATGGCGGAAGCTGCCAAGCGTGCAGGCCGAACAGACAAACCAGTATTGGTGGCTGTGTCCAAGGTTCAGCCGGATGAACGTATTGCGCAGATGTTGGCGGCGGGGCAGTCAGTATTTGGCGAAAACCGCGTGCAAGAAGCTCAATCGCGCTGGGGTGAAACATTTACAAAAGACCGCAAAGACATTGAGCTGCGCCTCATTGGACCGCTGCAAACAAATAAGGCTGAGGATGCGGTTAAGCTGTTCGACGTCATTGAAACATTGGACCGAGAAAAACTGGCGGGAGCTTTGGTAAAGGCGGCCCAAAAAATTGGACGCATGCCGCGGGTTTTAGTTCAAGTAAATACCGGAGAAGAGGCACAAAAATCTGGTGTCGCCGTGAAAGATGTCAGCGCCTTTTTAACTAGGCTGAAAACTGATTATGATATCGCCCCTGAGGGTTTCATGTGTATTCCGCCAGTCGGCGAGGCGGCCTCTCCGCATTTCTGGCTTCTGGAAAAATTAGCAAAACAACATGATCTCAAAACTATCTCAATGGGTATGAGCGGAGATTATGAAACCGCGATAGAAATGGGTGCGACCCATGTGCGGGTAGGGTCCGCCCTTTTTGGTGAACGGGATTATTCTTGAATCGAGACCCGCATGCCCATTTTTAGGTGAGGCAATAATTTTACCATTTCCTCTGGCGCAAGAGCCACGCAGCCCAGGGTTTCGCGGTCATCCGGTTGCGCGAGGTGAAAAAATACGGCGCTGCCTAATCCCGCTTGAGGTGGGCTGTCATTATGGCTCATGACCAATACTACGTCATAGGCGCCGTCTTCGCGCCAGAGTTTTTCATGGGTGGCTGCATAGGGTAGGCGGATAAAGCGGTTATAGGCGGGATCGTCACTGGCGTCGCACCATCCATCATCCTCGCGCAAAGGGCGAAAGGTCAAACCGCTTCTGGGGCGTGGCAATCGATCGGCGCGAAAAAGGCCAAAGCGCAGAATATAATCCCCGCAAGGTGTTTTCTCATCACCCTCCCGGCCATTTTCATAGGGAGTGGCTCCCTTGCGCCCTATACGGCAAGGATATGTTTTTCCGCCAAACTGAATGGTGCTGGCAGACGTATTCACGATAATGCTCAAGACAGGTCTCTTTTTTGTGATATGCTGCGATTAAACTGGCATTAGTCTAATGCCATAAACAAGTCTAAATAGCTCGAAATTCCGAAAGGGATATAAAGAGGAAATATAATGGCCGTAAAAAAACGTCTCTTACTCATCGATGACGATGATGATCTGCGCGAAGAACTTGTTGAGCAATTTGGGCTCTATGATGAATTTGAAACCACCGATGTCGCTACAGCAACAGAAGGCATAAATGCGGCCAAAGCCAATAGCTATGATTTAATCCTCTTAGATGTGGACTTGCCAGACATGCTCGGCACCGAAGCGTGCCAGCTCATGCGTAATGCTAATGTTGCTGCGCCGATTGTTATGTTGACGGGCAATGATGGCGATATGAACGAGATTTTGGGCTTAAACTCTGGCGCGAATGACTATGTCACCAAGCCCTTTCGTTTTGCCGTTCTTTTGGCCCGCCTTCGTGCACATTTACGAAGCTTTGAACAAAGCGAAGATGCGGTCTTCCAAGTCG
>JAHDCL010000083.1 GCA_020629875.1 Hellea sp. | reverse complement strand
GGCCTGTCACGCCGGAGGCCGCGGGTTCGAGTCCCGTCACTCGCGCCATTTCTTTCGAAATGGCATTTTATTCCTCTTTTATTTTTATAATAAGTCTACCGCTAAGACGGTCCGTAATTCGGATTTTCTTTGACATATTCGCTTACAGTAAAATACAACTTGTAATTTCATTATACTCAATTATATACATCTTTAGGTAGTGTTGATTCTAAAGTTTTAGCAAGATCATAAGCACCCGCTTCGGAGGGTTGGCATGAAATTGCGTCAAGCAAAGGCGGTGAGATTTTCTCATCGCGCCGATCTCAGCTGCCGCCAAGGTTCTTCGGAACTTAAATGTGACAAACACAAGGAGGATTTATGTCATATGAATTTAAAGGCGATGAAATCGCGCACTCATCTGTGGAAGATCTAGGGCTCGTTTCTCTTGAGCCTCGTATTCTGTTGGATGCCGCAGGCTTTGTAACAGGTGCTGAGGTCGCAGCTGAGGCTATGGCGGCTGAAGGGGCAGAGGCGGGCGTCCAAGCTATTTTCGGCAGCGAGGAAGTTGTGGCAGCCGCCCCCGCTGACGGGCCGTGGCTCGGGGAGGTTTCGTTGACTGACTCAGGAAATGCTTCTGCGGCCGCCCCAGTTGATGGTCCTTGGTTAGGACAAATCTCAGCGAACACAGGGGGGGATGCTGTTGCAGCTGCTCCGGTTGATGGGCCGTGGCTCGCGGAATTCTCAGATGTTGATACTGCGGAGAATTCTACCGCAGCACCTGTCGATGGGCCTTGGCTAGCTGAAGTGGCGCTGACGCAAAATGATTCCTCAGTGGATGATGCACAGGTTGCAGCTGCACCTGTTGACGGACCTTGGCTCTAGCACAGCCATTTGCCAAATGAGATAAAATAAACCCCGGTCAATGACCGGGGTTTATCATTTCCACAAGGGGGAGGAGGAAATTCTATTTTTGAGCGAGGCGTATTGTCAATGAAGCCTTATTTATCTCTGCCGCTTCCAGGTTTGGTCGGAGCTCGAGAGCAGCCGCGCAGGCTTCTTGAGCCTGATCAAGCATTTCGAGCTGAGCATATGCGGCGCAAAGATTGGATTGAGCGATAGCCGCTTTTTTTGGAGACATAGCAGTCTTTAATGCTGAGCGTGTCACGCGGACGGCTTTTTCGTAATCGCCTTTCTTATAGGCTTTTACGCCCAATTTGACACGGCCATCTGTTGTTTTCTGTACGATAAAGTTACCTGTATTTGCATCGGTAGCTGAAGCTGATGCGGCGGGAAGGGCAGCGGTAACCGTAAGTGTCGCGAGGGCGGTTAAGCTCACCTTTTTTAGTATTGCGTAGGTCATGTTGTTTCCTTTCGTTTGACGATTTGCGGTGTATATGTGTTCAAAAAAGTATGGAATTGACAAAATCTGTATAAACGCTATTCATCTACGTATGAGTAACTGGTCTGACTATCCAATTTTATTAGCTGTCGCCGAGACGGGGAGCCTAACGGCGGCAGGGCGCAAGCTCGGTATGAGCCAGCCGACAGTGGGGCGCCGTATTCGCGCTTTGGAGGATCACTTTGGTACCCCTTTACTGAAGAAAGAGGATGGTGAGCTCGCACCCACCAGTTTTGGGCAGTCAATTCTCGACCACATACGGCGCATGCAAGATGAGGCGAGTGCTATTGATCGATCCTCTGCTACGCTTGAGACATCGCTGGCGGGTGTTGTTCGCCTCTCGGCAACAGAGGGTATCGGAACTTCATGGCTCCCGGGGGTGCTTCAGATTTTCCGACAAAGTCATCCCGACATATTAATCGATCTCGGAATAGGATTTAGAAGTTATAATTTGGCGCAACGGGAGGCTGATATCGCCATTCGGTGGATGAGCCCAGGGGACCAAAATAGTTTGATTGGGCGCAAGGTCGCGACGGCTACATTTGGGCTGTTTGCGTCTCCTGATTATTTGGCGCGCAAGGGGACACCAAATTCATTGGAAGAACTGAAAGATCATGATGGAGTTATGGCTACCATCATGGATGACAAGCAGCTCTGGTTGATGGATAAAAATCGTCAACCGCATTATCTGCCGGGCCGCGTAACCTTTCGGTCAAATTCAATCTGGGCGTTCGATGAAGCGATTCATCGCGGCTATGGCATCGGTGCTCAGCCTCTCTGCGGCGGCTGTTTTGGCGCCATGGACATGGTCCGAGTTCTTCCAAATGTCTCGCAACAAGAGGATATTTTTCTAGTCGCCCATGAAGATTTGCGACGTTCAGCGCGTATTCGGGCAGTGTTTGATTTCCTAGTTAACGCATTTGAGCAAGATGCAGCATTCTTCCTAAATGGTGGAACTTCAATATTCGAAAATGCTTCAGAGGTTGTATGTGGGGGCGTTAGTGCTGACAACCCGGACCATGAACATGTCCCGCAGCCCCGCAAGCTTGATGCGGCTGAGTAGCGTCTTTTCCTAATATTTCGGCAATATCATCCGGTGTAAAAACCAGCCCGGCTGGTCCAGGATTTAAGATGGCGTGATGCCCCAATAGAGAGGGGAAGAAACTGCTTCCATTCGCCCTGGCAAAGCGTGTGCCTGAGGGTGCAAAGGCGTTCATACGTTCCTCTGAAGAGAAGAGGACGACGTGTGGTTGGTTGTTTATTACAACGGCCTGTAAGGAAATGCCTCCAGCATTGCTTTGTTCCTCTGCGCTTTGCTCAACGGGCAAGTAGAAGTCACTCGCGAGCATCGCTACGCTGAAAGCTTTACGCGCGATAGGGTCACCAGCTAACTGTTCTGGTGTAGTGTGGCTCAGCATATGTTCAAAATCAGAGGACATTAGGGATTAGCCTTTTGGTATTGTCGTAGGCAGTTTTGATAGTCCTTTTTCGTGCATGTTCGAAATAAGGGCGGTCAAAGTTTCGGCGTCTTGTTTGCCCTCATAAGGGTCGCCATTGATGTAAAAGGCCGGAACGCCGGCCACAGCTGCACCAGTTGCGCGTTCGCTGCTCATATGGATGTGGCTAAGTTTGTCTTGGTTTTGCAGGCATGCTTGGATGTCATCTTGATTTTCAAGGCCGGCCAGCTTTCCAATCTTATCATATTCAGCGCGAGCTTCCCCTTTTTGCGCTTGTTCCAGTATCATTTTCTGGTTTTCCATTTGATACTCTACGAGTTTGAAATAGTCCTCTGAAGGTGCACACTCGGCCATCATAAACCCGACCATCGAGAGTTGCGCAGGAGCGGTTGGAAGAGGGCGGAACACAAACCGCATTTTTTCTGTCTCAATCAATTCCTTCTTTAGGCTGGGCCACTCATTAGTGAACCAGTCGCCACAATGCGGACATGTCACTGATGCCCAGACAATCATTGTAATAGGGGCATTGTCCGAACCAATTACATGGTCCTCCGGTGCCTCGCTCAAGGCAAAGGGTACGTCTTTTGCTGGGGCCGCGGGTTTTGAGTGATTGTGCCCGTCATGAGCATTCTCTCTATCGCTTTTTGGGATGGGCGTTGTTTGGGCCAAGGCGGTGGTCGCGAATGCTGTTGCCGCTAAAAGTACGGCTGCGAATCTAATCATCGGTTAGGACTCCTCGTCCGAGTTTCTCTAAGGCTTGTCTTAGCCCGTCACTATCTATCTTTGAAAGCCCCTCTTGCAGTCGGATTTCTTCTCGTGGTGAGAGGCCCCTCTTGGGTAAGGTCGCTGGGGTTGCTGTGTTCATCTTTGTTTGGACAACGCGGATGCGGCTGACATAGTCCTCGCCCAGATGTCCGTTTAATCTCTCAATAATTGGCCCGCTGGCTGACATAATCAGTGTTGCGGCAGCGCCGGGGGCTGCGATAACTAAAGTCCGTCCTTCCCGTGCGCCGGTAAATTTGACCGGGCTGGAAATCTTTGACCAACGCGCACCTACAATTTGTGGCCAGTGTTTTGTCAGAGCTGCCGCAGAGGCACCTGTTTTACCGCCAAATTTCTTGGAGAGAGGGCGAAGGACCTTCGTTACGGCGACACCAGCCATAGGCGCAGGGCGATATTGCGGCTTACCGCGCTTTTGCTCCAACCAATGGCTCAGCGTTTGCTTATCCTTACGAGAAATCGTCACGCATTACATTTGGCCTATTGCGCGCAGCCCGTAAAGCCGTCACATCGGCTTTGAGGATGAAAAAAAAGACAGACATAGCTCACATGCAGGCCCAATTGCTGGATTGGTACGACCGAGAAGGTCGCACTCTCCCATGGCGCATCCGTCCAGAGGAGCGCGCGCAAGGGCAAATCGCTGACCCTTACGCCGTTTGGTTGTCTGAGATAATGTTGCAGCAAACCACCGTTCCTCACGCTACTCCGTATTGGCGAAAGTTTTTGGCAGAATTTCCCACCGTGATTGACCTTGCCAATGCAGATAGAGACCGAATTTTGGCCATGTGGGCGGGACTTGGTTATTATGCTCGAGCGCGAAATTTACATAAATGCGCACAGGTCATACGCGATGAACACGAGGGGGTTTTCCCAAGTTCGGAGGCACAGCTCCTAAAACTGCCAGGGATAGGGCCCTACACTGCCGCAACGATGGCGGCAATTTGCTTTGATGAGGCGACCAATATTGTCGATGGGAATGTCGAGCGCGTCGTTAGCCGCATATTCAAAATAGAAGCTTTGTTGCCAAAGGCACGCGCCGAATATCGTCGCATGGCCGGAACCCTCGCTCCGGCGGAAAGAGCTGGCGACTACGGCCAAGCTTTGATGGATTTAGGCGCTACAATTTGCTCGCCGCGGACACCTGAGTGTGGCCGCTGTCCGTGGAGCAATTTTTGCGCGGCCTATAAAAATGGGGTGCAGCTAGACTATCCTAAAAAGGTCAAAAAGACGAAGCTACCTGTTCGATATGGTGCCGCCTTCGTCTTGACCTGTGATAACAAAGTTATGCTAGAGCGGCGTCCTGATGATGGTTTGCTAGGCGGAATGATGGGATTTCCGGGTACATCTTGGGGAGATAAGCCTTGTGTTCCATTGGATCACGCGCCTGAAAAAAGAAATTGGGAAAAATGTGACGCCAATGTCCGGCACGTCTTTACCCATTTCGAGCTGAGATTAGACGTTTATAGAGCACAAATTGTCGAGACGGTTTCAGAGGGAGTGTGGGCAGAAATAGATGATTTAGCAAATTATGCTCTGCCCACAGTCATGAAAAAAGTTTTTGCGGTTTCGCAAAATTAGAAAGGCACGGCCGAGCACTGTGTGGGGAACCTAGCCGCGCCCATATTGATGCTAAAGCACCAATTCTTAAAGCGTTTCTACTTGTAAACGCTTTCTTTTTTGAAATGCTTTGCAAGCAAATAGTAAACAACCGCGCGATATTTAGCGCGCGTGGAGCGGCCATATTGATCCATCACAGCGTTGATCGCTTCGTCGAGGGCAGGGCCATCGCTAAGGCCAAGCTTTTTGATGAGGAAGTTTTTCTTAACAGTCTCAAGTTCTGATGGATCTGAAGCAGAAACTGTTGATGCATCGCGGTTATAGATTGATGGGCCGCATCCAATGGTTACTTTCCGCAAAAAGTCCATATCTGCGGTTACATTGCATTTCTCTTTGAGATCAGCAGCATATTTTTCGATTAGTTCGTCACGTTTACTCATAGGTCTTCCCCTTGTTAGAGTGTTTAGAATTAATGAAAGGCGCCCGGCCCCTCTCGCAAGCAAAGGGGTAAGGCACGGAACCTAAACGGGAGATGAACAAAAGCTCTAACCGCTGATGTCCATATCCGCTCGGATCTCAGTTCGTATCGCGTCAATAGGCGTCAGGCCTTTATCTGTCTTATAGTGCCAGAAGGTCCATCCATTACAGCTGGGCGCGCCTTGAACATGTGCGCCGACTTTGTGGATGGAGCCTTTAAAGTCTGCTGTGGCCAAAGATCCATCTGGGCGTATCCGTGCCGCGATCTTACCATTGGGCGAAAATAGCTTTGTTCCGGGTTTCAGGAAGTTCTGTTCAATAAGGTTTCCAAAGGGCACTTTTGGCTGAGCTCGCTTTGATTTTGTTACAGCGACATTCTCTAGAGAGCCTTCATTGATTTTCTCAATTCGGCGGCGCGCATGGATGATATATTCTTCTTCCATTTCAAAGCCGATAAATTTACGGCCCAGTTTTTTCGCGACGGCTCCGGTAGTGCCAGTGCCAAAGAAGGGGTCAACCACAACATCACCAGGATTTGAGGTCGAGAGGATGACGCGGTGGAGTAGGCTTTCTGGTTTTTGCGTTGGGTGCGCTTTCTTACCATCTGACTTCTTGAGCCGCTCAAGGCCCGTACAAATTGGCAAGGTCCAGTCGGAACGCATTTGAACGCCATCATTCATCATCTTCATGGCGTCGTAATGGAATGTTGGCTTAGCATCCTCAGTCTTGGTAGCCCAAATCAGTGTTTCGTGGGCGTTGGTGAAGCGCGTGCCCCGGAAGTTAGGCATTGGGTTAGTTTTGCGCCAGATGATGTCGTTTTGAATCCAAAACTGCTGATCTTGCAAAATTGCGCCTACGCGAAAAATGTTGTGATAGCTGCCAATGACCCACATGGATCCATTTGGCTTAAGAATACGACGCGCAGCTTGAAGCCAATCATGTGTAAAGAGGTCATAGGCATCCATGGTATCAAACTGATCCCACTCTTCGGTAACGCCATTGACGACCGAATTGTCAGGGCGCGATAAATCCCCGCCGAGTTGAAGATTATAGGGCGGATCGGCGAAGACAAGGTCGACGCTATTTGCGGGCAGGGCGTTCATATTGGCAATGCAATCACCCTGGATTATTTGATTAAGAGGCAGTTGGCTCACTTTTAGTCCTTCGATTGGTCGCCCCCACAAGCAGCAACGCAGTTTATTTTGATGAAGGAATCATTGAAGGTGATTTGGATAACAAGAGGTTAACCATCTGAAAAACTTATACTTTTAACTGTTTGTTAGGAGTGGTTAATATCCACAGGGTTTTTGTTAACTATGCTTGGACTCGCCGCCCCTTGATAATGTTTATGCCGGTACTACAAACAGATTTGATTAGGGGGCGGTCAGGTCGTGAAAATGAAAGTTTCACCGCTGCCTAGAGAAATTTCCGCTGTCCTTAAGTGCTGCAAATGTTTCTGTCTCTAATTAAAAGCATCGCTAAATCTTGCCATGGCTCGGAAATAGGTGAAATTATCGTAAAAACTTGCCTATTTGTATCATCTTACTTGTTAAGTGCGTACGCGGTTTTTAGAGTGACGAAATGAGCCAACATGAGATTAAGCGAATAATTGAAGATTTTGCCATAGAAGAAGGCTTGAGTGAGACTGGGATTAAGGGGGTTCAGCTCTTTCGAGTGACACAAGAAGTGCGGTGTGCGCCTGCTGTGTATGAACCCTGCATTATTGCGATTGTAAGTGGAGCGAAAGAAGCCATTTTGGATGGGCAACGATATGTGTATGATAGCAACAATTATATGTGTTGCCCTCTCTCAATGCCTGTGGAGGCCGGAGTGTCGACAGCGTCTTCGGAAACTCCACTTCTGGGCGTCCTGATTTCCTTAAATACGCGCGAAATGGCTGATTTAACGCTTGAAGTTCAGCGGTCTGCAGTTGCGCCCCGTCAGAGCAAGAAGGGTCCAGACTCGCAAAGCTTGACTCTCGCTCGCTGGGACGACGTCTTTTCAGATGCCCTATTGCGCCTATTGCAATTAGTCGAATCCAAAGGGGATTTAGCCATTCTTGGGGACACGCGGCTTCGAGAGGTTTACTACGCTGTTTTAAAGGGAGATGCTGGAAGCTCGGCCCGCAGGGCCTTTGGCGTAGGTAATGAGATAGCGCGAGTAATTGAAGTTTTGTCATCTCGTCTGCATGAACCTGTGGCAATTGAAGAGTTGGCCGTAAAGGTAGGTATGAGCCGCGCTGTCTTACATCGTAAATTTAAAGAGGCGACGACAATGTCTCCGATTCAATTTGTAAAAGCGATGCGATTGAATAATGCGGCCATGCAGATCGCAGGCGGGGCGAGAGTTAGTGAAGCCGCTTTGGATGTGGGCTATGTGAGTTCTTCTCAGTTCAGTCGGGAGTTTAAGCGAATGTACGGGCAATCTCCCAAAAGTTGGAGCCAATCTGCGCGAATCCCAGCGGGAATAATGTAGCCTCCAGGCTAATTGACCATCGGACCCTTTCAAATAGGTTTGAACGCAGAAATTTAAGGCAATACACAAGGTGTCTTTCAGCGGTATTGCCCAAATAGGCCGTTTGTCGTTTTGAAAGTGGAGCGCGCGGTTAGTCTCTTAACTGCTCCAAGAGCTTTTCTGCCGCGGCTGTGGATGATGCCGGGTTTTGCCCCGTTATCAAATTCCCATCGCTCACAACGAAGGGGGCCCAGTCTTCGGCACGTTCGAAGTTTCCGCCATTTTCCTTCAGCATGTCCTCGACTAGGAATGGTACCACGTCAATCAGTTCCACGGCCTTTTCCTCACTATTGGTAAAGCCTGTGACTGTTTTTCCGTTCACGAGAGGTTTGCCGTCGGGTGTTTTAGTGCTCTTAAAAATAGCGGGTGCATGACAGACAGCGCCCAGAGGCTTGTTTTTGGCATAGAAGGTTTCAATTAATGCAATACTGTTTTTATCTCCTGCCAAGTCCCAAAGTGGTCCATGTCCTCCAGGGTAGAAAACTGCATCAAAGCTATCTGCAGACACCGTTGAGAGCTTTTCGGTGCTAGCGAGATGAGCCTGAGCTGCGTCGTCCATTTGAAAGCGCTCCGTTGCACTAGTTTGTGCATCTGGCGTATTACTGGATGGGTCTAGCGGCGGTTGTCCGCCTTCGGGAGAGGCTAAAGTGATCTTTGCGCCCGCGTCTTTAAAGATATAGTAAGGCGCGGCGAATTCTTCGAGCCAAAAGCCAGTTTTTTTACCAGTTTCGCCGAGTTCCTCATGCGAAGTGAGAACCATCAAAATTTTCATAAAATTACCTTTCGAAAGTCGAGTGATGAAAAAGACCTACGGGGTAAATAAGAAAAGGTTCCGTCTCGATCCATTTTTTAGGCACAGGCTCTCGCTCTGTTCGCTGCAGGAACAATTTTCACCGCATCAAAAATTTAATTTTTTAAACAGATTGTTGGAGGCACCACCCGGAATCGAACCGGGGTACACGGATTTGCAATCCGCTGCGT
>JAHDCL010000006.1 GCA_020629875.1 Hellea sp. | reverse complement strand
CGACCCCTTGATTCGTAGTCAAGTACTCTATCCAGCTGAGCTACCGGTGCGTTTGTTATCGAGCGAGCTCGGTAACGAGGGCGCGTTAAAGCGCTTTGGGCATGTAATTGCAAGCCTTTTTTTCCGATATAATGAAGAGAATTGGTTAATTCTAAAACGGTGCTATAGCGGTTTTTCATAATAGCGTAGGCTGGCATTGAAGTCTGGGTAATCGACGTCCCCAATGGCTTTAAAGCCGAGGTTTTCGTGAAAATAATGAGAGCCGGGATTATTAGGCTTTGTATTCACCTCGCAAACCAGACGAGACAAGCCTTTGCGCCGAGCTTCAGCCTCAAAATCAGCGTAAAGGGCTCGCCCTAGTCCTTTTCCGTGGGCAGCGGCGCTGATGATAATGCGATCAATGTAGTAAAACTGATTAAAGCGAGCGCGCAGCCATTTTAAGTTTTTGTGATCATAGTCAACATCATGAGCGTAGCCGATAAGTATGCCGTTGGCATCATCAGCTTGTTTTTTGTAGTGTGCGAGATTGAGAAGGTTGGCTAGCGCGTCTTGGTTTAACGGGGAAAGCCAATAAACGAACTCGTCATTCATGCGCAATATTTTAGCGTGGTGGGTTTGTAGAATGGGCCCTATCATTTTGAGGCTTCAAAAATTCCTTTGGCAATCGCACGGGCCACGCAGCGCGCAGCCGCGGCGCCAAGTTCCGCAAGGTGAGGCGGAGACATGCACTGCTTATCCCCCGTAGAGAGAGTAAAAATTGTGTCCCCATCTAATGGTGTGTGACTTGGCTGTACTGCCATTGCTATACCATCTTGTGCCATGATGGCGAGGCGCTTCAAGCCTTTCTGGCTCAGGCTTGCATTCGTTGCAACAGCTCCAATAATAGTAGATTGTCCACCGGTTTTCAAAAATTCCAATTTGCTGTCTTTAGGCAGTTGATAGGTATAATCGGAGGGTGGGCGTTGCCCGCCAAATTCTCCATCTACTTCATAAGGCCAGGACCAGAAACATTTTGTGCCCGGCAAATAAGGTGAGCCGACGGGGTTGGCGGCAATGATGGCGCCGATTGTGATGTCGCCAACTTGTTCTGAAGCCGTTCCAAGACCGCCGGGATAGAGGCCTGCCGTCGCGCCATATCCTGCGCCAGCCGCGCCTTGAAGAACCGTATCTCCAGCAGCATGGCAAGCCGCGAACCCTAGTCCTCTAAAGGGTGGATTATTGCTCCAATTTTTATCGCCGCCATTGGCGTTATCAAAGAGAATAGCGGCTGGCACGATCGGCGAGACAGGAATAGGGGCAGGTCCTGCCATATAGCCCACACCTTTACTTCCCAAAAACGACGTAACGCCGTCAGCCGCCGCAAGGCCATAAACTGAACCCCCAGCGAGCGTTATGGCGTGCACACTATCAATAATGCCGCCATCTTGCAGCGCAGCACTTTCACGAGTTCCTGGACCGCCGCCGCGAATATCTACGGCGCAGCGAGCAGCTTGATCCGGGATGATCACTGTTACGCCGGTCTTTACCTTGGCATCGTAGGATTGGCCAATTTGCAAACCTCCAACATCAAGAATGCTGTTCGATGTTCCAGCTATTATGCCCATCAGTACTTGCTCCAAAACCCCAACTGTCTAAGGTAGCACCTTAGCTTTGAAAGATATTGTTATGAAACTCTTTTCTGCTCTTTTTCTGGGTACCGCTGTATCCCTTTCAGCATGCGGAACCTCAGAAGTGGTTTTGAATTCTGACGCCTCTGCTGAGTACACCATCTCTTCCACAGACGCGAATTCAGAAGGCATGGTTGCTTCGGCCAACCCGCTAGCAACGCAAGCGGGCGTGGAGGTCCTTAAAGCTGGCGGGTCTGCCGTGGACGCGGCGATTGCCGTTCAGGCGATGCTAGGACTAGTAGAGCCGCAAAGCTCCGGCTTGGGCGGTGGAGCCTTCATGGTAGTTTATGACCCGAAGACAGCGAAGGTATGGTCCTATAATGGCCGCGAAACAGCGCCCGCAGCTATTACGCCAGAGATATTTCTGGATCCTGAAACAGGTGAACCACTGCGCCGCTTCGCCGGAATAGCCTCTGGCATTTCAACGGGGGTGCCAGGAGCCGTTGTGATGCTCCACAAAGCACATAAAGACTATGGGCGATTAGAGTGGGGACCACAAATGGAACCCGCCATAAAAACAGCGGAAGAGGGGTTTGCCGTTTCGCCGCGCATGGCGGGTATTACAGCGCGCATGGGACGATTTGTTTTAAAAAATGACAAGGAAGCCCGCGATTACTTTTATCTTAATGGCAGCGATGAGACTATCCCAGCGGGTTTCATTCGAGTTAATCAACCCTATGCTAATACCTTGCGCGCAATACAGGAAAACCCTCGAGCTTTGTTAGAAGGGCCTATCGCTGAACAAATTATCCGAAAAATTCAAGAGCCCCCATTGCCGGGGAGTTTGACCCTTGAGGATATGGCGGGATATCAGCCACAAAAAACGGAGGCGCTTTGTTCGACCTACCGTGAGCATATTATTTGCGGGGCACAGCCACCCAGTAGTGGCCCTGTCGCCGTTCAGTCAATTTTACGTACGCTTGAAAATTTTGACATGGGCGCTCTTGGGCCGAGCGCTGCCGGATGGCATGCTTTCGCAGAGGCTAGTTTTCTAGCCTATGCGGACCGCGATAAATATATAGGTGATCCGGATTTTGTATCCGTTGAGACGGGATTGATGCTCAATAAAGAATATTTGAAATCCCGCGCGGCTCTCATTTCAATGGATAAGGTTATGAGCGATGTGAAAGCCGGGAACCCGTCAGCTTTTGTTCGCGGAAAAGACGCGACCCCTGATAACCCTGGGACCTCTCATTTTACTATAGTCGACAAAGATGGATTGGTCGTCTCAATGACCACCACCGTTGAGGCACCATTTGGTTCCCAACGGATGGTGGCGGGCTTTATGCTCAATAACCAACTCACGGATTTCTCGTTTCGCGCGGTAGACGCAGAGGGATTGCCAATTGCCAATGCGCCGGCGCCAGGTAAACGCCCTCGGTCTTCAATGGCGCCGACAATAGTTTTTAACCCAGAAGGTAAGTTTCTTTTTTCAACTGGGTCCCCCGGAGGGAATTCAATCATAGCCTACACGGCCAAAACGATTATCGGCATCATTGATTGGGGGCTTACACCGCAAGAGGCAATTGAACTTCCAAACCTCATCGCCCGGAACGGTCGGGTTGCCGTAGAATCTAAAGGGATTAAAGACGAAGAGACGGATGAAATAGACCGTGGTAGCCCGGGTGAAACTTTTGGGCTCTCAGAAGAACTCGTCGCTGCGTTGGAGGCAAAGGGGCATAAAGTGCGCCGCTCGAAAGGCGAATTTAGTGGGCTGCACATAATTTATCGTAACGCTGATGGCAGCTTATTAGGCGGCGCTGACCCAAGACGTGAAGGCACGGCAGTAGGGTTAGATTAGGCTTGAAAATTGTTCATCTGGCATTCATATAAGTATCATATACACCGCCTCAAGTGATTTGCCTGGGGGGCAAATGACCCAAAAGTCATTATGTGGGATGACGCATTAATTATATCAACATTGCGCCCCGTTGATATAATACCGCCCGGTATCAGCAATGATACCGGGCACTTTTGTTTTGGGGGCTTATCCCGCCCGAGATAGGTCAATGGTTCTCAATTTTTTCTGTGATGCGTCGGAGCGATCCCATGCCAACTTTTATAGGCACGAGTCAGCGCGCTTTGGTCAAAATACCAAAGGCGTTGAGCAATTTCAGAAAATGCGAGGCCTTCTTTCATATAGCCTGCGCAGAGTTCCATTTTTAACTCGCGTAAGACGCTTTGAAAGCTTGTGTCTTCGGCTCTGAGATGCCGTTTTAGCGTCCTCTCCGACAGCGAGAGTTGCTGAGCGACGAGGGATAAAGTCGGGCGTTGGAGTTCAATTATTTTTTGAATGCTCTGTTTCACACGGGGAGTAAGGTCACTGGATTGAGCATATGCGGCGAGGCGCTGATTTAGCGTTGTCTGAAGCTTTGATAGTTTTATCGGGTTAGCTGTAGGAAGAGGTGCAGCGTGAGCTGACCTATCAAGAACAAGACTGTTGACCTCGGCGCCGAACTCAACTTCACAGCCTAATATTTTGCTATACTCGGAAATGGGCTCTGTAGCTCTGTGCCGGAAGGTGATTTTTTTGATTCCTTCTGGAAAGCTCCAAGCGAGCCAATTGATTGTAAGCGCATAGTTCATCACAACACATTCAGTGATTTGTCGGAGGCTAGTATCATTACCCAGCTCAAAATAAGGAGACCAAATATAGGTGACTGTGTCGTTGATCAGGTTGGATGTCGGGCTTGCCAGAAATTCGCCGAATGTGTGCGCAAGGCAGCCATATTTTCGGCTTAAGGCCATTGAGTGCTCTATATTATCGCACATGGCATAAATGCCTCCCGCGTAGCCATAATTTGAAATCCGGAAATTATGACTGACGTGCATGCCCACATGCGGGTCACCCAGCTTATCTTCCGCAAAAATAAAGAGGTCCTGTAAAGCTCTCATCTCGATACGGATTTTAGGGTCCGGATTGATTTCGAGCTCTAATGGAACAATATGGGCGACTTCCGCTCGGTTTAATCCCATGCCCTCAATAATTTTGAGAATATAAAAGTAGTAATTTGCAGACAGAGTTTTCAATGAACACTCACTTTTCTAAAAGAGCATTATTAGAAATTGGCCTGAAATGTCCAACAAATAGTTCGTTTATGTCAATACGCCTATTCTCAATTGCGGTAAAAAGAGAAAGCTGGAGGCTTAGTGGGGCGCGGAAGCATCAGTTAGGCCGAGCCAGTGCCCCGGCTCGGCCTTTATTTAGTTCATAAAATTTCGGTTGAGTTTAGCCCGCTGCATCCAAGGCTTCTGTCCACTCACCCTTACTCGCAAGCCCATTCATTTTAGCGCGATGGTTAAATGCGGCCTGAGCGGCATCGTAATTTTCCTTTTTACCATTCCAAGCAAATAGGGCGGATTGTTGCAAGGCGCGGCCATATGAGTAGGTGAGCTTCCAAGGGAAGCCACCAATTTTGTTCATCATGTCAAGGTTCCGCGTAGCTTCTTCATTATCTTGTCCGCCAGAAAGGAAGGCAATACCGGGTACAGCGGCAGGGACAGTGTCTTTCAGGACTTTGATGGTGCGCTCAGCAATTTCTTCGCGTGAGGGTTGGAGCGTACATTTCTTACCTGCGACGACCATGTTCGGTTTCAGGATGGTTCCTTCAAGTTTCACGCCTTGCTCGTACAGCTCTGTAAAGAGGGCATTAAGAACATTTTCTGTTACCTCGTGGCAGCGCGCAACATTGTGGTGTCCACCCATGAGTACTTCGGGCTCCACGATTGGAACAATGCCCGCTTCCTGACAAAGGGCGGCATAGCGGCCTAGCGCATGAGTGTTAGCCTTGATGCCGCCAATTGTGGGGGTCATGCCAACATATTGATCAGGGTGGGAGATTTCAATAACCGCGCGCCACTTCGCAAACCGAGCTCCAAGCTCATAATATTCGGCGAGGCGAGCGCGTAGTCCGTCCAGCCCTTCCGTAATGGTTTCGCCGGGACGTCCCGCCAATGGCTTTGCGCCCGTATCAACTTTGATTCCTGGGATCGCGCCTGACGATTGAATGAGCTCTACAAGGGGTGTCCCGTCAGCGGCATCCTGCCGAATGGTTTCATCATAGAGAATGACGCCGGAAATGTGATTTGTCATTGCTGGTTCCGTCCGGAACAGCATTTCACGCCAATCACGGCGTTTATCAAAAGAACTATCCGTTCCGATGCTATCAAAGCGTTTCTTGATTGTGCCAGTAGATTCGTCGGCGGCAAGAATACCTTTGCCGGGCTCTACCATTTTTACAGCAATGTCGTTAAGTGCTTGAATATCCATTCGTTTAATCCTTATTTCTTGAGTATCTCAACACCGGGGAGAGGCTTGCCTTCCATCCATTCTAGAAAGGCACCTCCTGCTGTTGATATGAATGTAAAATCATCCGCTGCGCCGGCGTGTTTGAGGGCGGCAACCGTATCACCGCCGCCAGCGACAGAGACCAGTTGTCCTTTTTTCGTTAGTTTGGCAGCGTATTTGGCTGCTTCGACCGTAGAGGTGTCAAATGGGGTAAGTTCAAATGCCCCAAGCGGTCCATTCCAGATAAGTGTTTTAGCGGAGTCCATTGCGTCCATTAGTTTCTCCACGCTCGCGGTGCCGCAGTCGAGGATCATGTCCTTGCCCTTGACATCATCCAGCCCGCATTGACGGTGTTTCGCATTGGCTTTAAATTCTTTGGCGACCACAACATCCGCGGGCAGGATAATCTGACACTTCTCTTTCTTGGCATTGGCCATGATTTCGAGGGCGGTGTCCTTGAACTCTGTTTCGCAAAGTGAGGCCCCGACATTGTGACCCTGCGCATAGAGGAAAGTATTCGCCATTCCGCCGCCAATGGCGAGAATGTCGAGCTTAGCAACAAGGTTCTTTAGTAAGTCTATCTTCGTTGAAACCTTAGCGCCTCCAACCACGCCCATGACGGGAGACTTTGGATTAATGAGAGCCTGCGAAATATGATCCAGTTCTCGTTCCATTGCGAGTCCCGCATAAGATGGCAAAATTTCGCCAACCACAGCGGAGGATGCGTGATTGCGGTGGGCTGCTGAGAAAGCGTCTTGGATAAAGATGTCACCGAGCGCCGCAAATTCTTGCGCTAGAGCTTTGTCGCCCTCTGTTTCGCCTTTGTGAAAGCGCGTATTTTCCATGAGCATGACACCCCCGGGCTCCAGGAGGTCGACAGCATTGGGATTCAAGCTTGGTGAGAATAGAACTTCGCAATCCAATGCTTCTGCCAATGGAGCCACGATAAAACGTAAGGAGTCTTTATCGTTCGCTTTCCCCTTAGGGCGACCGAAATGGGATAAAAGAACCGTTTTTGCGCCTGCCTTTTGCAGATGTTGAATTGTGGGTAGGGCAGATTGTAGGCGGGTATCGTCTGAAATCGAACCATCCTTATTTCGGGGGACGTTAAAATCCACACGGACGAGAGCGGTTTTCCCTTTTAGCCGAGTTCCTTTGAGGCGTTTGAAGTCCATGAGTTTCTATCCTTCTAGATGTGTGCCCATTTCGCGGGCGACATCAATCATTCTGTTGGCAAAGCCCCATTCATTATCATACCAAGCGATAACTTTGACGAGATGACCGTCCAAGACTTTTGTCAACAGTGAGGCATAGGTCGCTGAATTAGGGTCGTGGTTTAAATCAGATGAAACGAGCGCATTTTCACTATAGCAAATAACGCCTTTCATCTCGTTTTGGGCTGCGTGTTTCATAGCGGCGTTTAGATCTTCCGCGGTCGTTTGCATTTCGGGTTGGAACGCCAAGTCAATCATGGAAACATTCGCCGTGGGCACGCGTACCGCGGATCCGGATAGTTTGCCTTCAAGTTCAGGGATAACCAGGCTAACAGCTTTCGCCGCGCCTGTACTCGTTGGTATCATGTTCAAGCCAGCTGCGCGGGCGCGATAAAGATCTTTATGCGAATTATCAAGAATTCGTTGATCTTGGGTATAGCTGTGCACAGTCGTCATGAAGCCCCGGCGAATGCCTACTGCGTTCATGATGACCTTGGCAATCGGCGCCAGACAATTTGTCGTGCAAGAGGCGCAAGAAACGACGACATCATCCTTGGTAAGGCTTTTGTGGTTTACGCCATATACAATGGTTTTATCAACATTCTGGCCTGGAGCCGATATCAAAACTGTTTTGGCTCCAGCTTCAAAGTGGGGCTGCACGGCGTCTTTTGAACGGAAAATGCCTGTACATTCCATGACAACATCCACATCCAGATCACCCCAGGCAATCTTGGCGGGATCACGTTCATGGGTCATGCGGACTTTGCCGCGGCCATAATCGATATAACCCTCACCCTCTATGACGTTAACCCCAAATCGACCATGGACGGAATCATAGCGCAGCAAATGAGCAGAAGTCGAAGCAGCTCCCGGTGAATTTATCGCAACGAGCTCAATATCTTTAATGTCATACTCAGAGAGGGCACGGGCAACGAGACGTCCTATACGACCAAAGCCGTTTATGCCTATGCGAATAGCCATTCAAAACTCCTACCACATGAGTGTGGCTTTCAGGGTTAGTTAAAAGCCCGCCCGCAATGGCGCGAGGGACAATCTGAGTCAACTAATTATCCCTTGTTGAAGAGCAATTATTGCGCCATTCTAAGGGCATTAGGTTAAGATTCGGGAAATGACATGAATGACAGCGCTGACATCAAAACGGCAGCTGAAAGATTGCAGTCAGCCCTGCGCTCTTTGGAGGGGTCACTGAGTCCGCTGCTTGATAAAGTAGGGCGCTTGGAGGCAGAAGCCAAGGAAGCTGAAGCGATGAATGTGGACCGCGCGGAGCTCGCAGCCAAACTCGATGATAGCAAAGCTAAAGAAGAAAACTTTGCAGCTCGGGAAAAAGAGTTCACCGTTCTAGCCGATGAAACAACCCAAGAACTAGATCGTGTCATTCGTCAAGTTCGCACGGCATTAGGGGAGGGCTAGGCTATGGCAAAGGTAAGTCTGAATATTAATGGCCGCAAATATGCTCTTGGGTGCGATGATGGTGAAGAAGAGCGCCTGATGCGCCTTGGGCAGAAGCTCGATGATCGCGTGAATAATATGGCCAATCAGTTTGGCCAAATTGGGGATTTGCGGCTTCTTGTCATGGCCGGAATAACAATGCTCGACGAACTCGAAGAAATGAACAAGTCCGTGGATAACGAAGTTGATAAGCGGATTGGTACGCTGCGAAAAGAAACAGAAGCGGCTACGCGGCTAGCGACGAAAACGGAAACAAAGGCTGCGGATAGTCTTTTGGACGCTGCCGTACGGATTGAAAGACTGGCAGAACGACTAGCTGAAAAAGGCTAGTGTCTTTCCTCTTGCCTTCCGCGGCATTCCCCCCCACATAGCGTTTCGACGGTTACTGCGGGTTTCGTGAGAAGCACTAATCCACCGGACCTTAATATACTCCTCGGGAGTTGGCTCTGTGCAGATCGTGGTCTGTTTAATTCCGACGCCCACTTGAACCTTAGGTTCACGAGGATTTTTAAGCCTCCACGGACCAGGTGGGACCGTCACCTCATTCGATTGATGTTAAAGTGATTGAATAAAGCTCGCTAGCCCTGACTGCCCTCTCGGCCTCCATCCTAGCTTGGTTAATTTTGAGCAGTCCATTGCGGCTTTTTCCGGAAACTTCAAAGCCTCAGGAATAGTTCCTTTCAAGCCCTTATGCCTAGCATAGGCTGATAGAAGATCATGACGATCCACCATGATATCCGATACATTAAATACTTCGCCGGCAATATCCTTATTTGGCAGGACGAGGGCGAGCCGAATGGCCGCGGCGAGGTCCGCTCCGTGCAGCTCTGTACCAGCCCGCGGGGCAATATCTTTGCCCTGTTCAAAGTCTGAAAATAAGGTTTCCCATTTGTGGTACCCCCCGGGCTCTGCCTGGCCATAAATGCCGGTGGCGCGGAAACTAACATCAATTAGATTTAGCGCTGAAAGCGATTTTTCGAGCTCCCACTTTAGCTGTCCATACAAGGACGTGGGATTAAGAGGCAGCGTTTCAACCAGCAGTTCCGTTGCCGCATACCCATCATAAACAGCCCGCGACGAGAGAAAGATAATCTTTGGAATACCCGCGTCTCTGGCCGCTTTAAACAGGGTGATGGAGCCTTCGAGATTACGTTTGAGAAAACCTTCAGGGTCGCTACCTTCGCCGCCGCGATACTTTCCCGGCACATGATCAAAAGCACAATGAATAAGAGCATCAGCCTTGGGCGGGGAAGAGATAGGACGAGAAAGGTCAAATTCTAACCATTCACCAAATTGTGGTTCCTTACGGGACATATGAATAACGGTATCGCCGTGTTTTTGAGCGTTGCTGACGATGAAGCGGCCAACATAGCCGCTGCTTCCTGTTATCAAGAGTTTCATGCGGGGTTATTGAACTGGCTTAGATCGGGCATGACCGCGTCATCTAAAAATTGAAACCATAGCTCAACTAAAGGGGCGAGTTTGTCTTTTTTGGGATGATCTAACTGCCAAGGTTTTTCATATTGATAGTGGAGAATATAAATTGAATTCCAATCCCAAAGTTCGGGCAGATTAAACCAGACATATTGCAGCATATTATAAAAGACGGGCAGGCCGTGCCAGTCAGGGAAGAAGTGCTCAAGGAATGTTTGGTCAGTTCGGCGCCAGAAAACATCTGGGGCGTCGAGCGCGCTTAACATTTTCGCGAAAGTATCTTTTGAGGGGCGGGCTGTGAAAACCCCAGAATTTAGACGATGAAAATCCGCCACATGTTCATAGACATTGGGCGCTGCGCAAAATTCGGGATATTCAAATAGTCTATCACAATTTTTCAGCATCAGGGCGTCGGCATCAATGAAGACGACGGAGTCATATTCAGTGAGCTCCCAAAGACGAAGCTTCGCAAAATTATCGAGCGGGGTATGGAATTTCGGCTTCTCCCCTTTGGTAAATGGAGCCGCTGCATGTTGGGCTTTGCGGGAATGCCGGGCATTAAAGACGTCGCTTGTCGGCAGTAGGTCTGTTTGAACGAGGCGCACGCCATAAGCGCGAAGTGGCTCAAGGTCAGTTTGCTGCACGGCTGCTGTATGGAGGACCACTCTATCCGCCTTTGACCCGGTCAACATGATGGAGCGCATGAGGGCTTTGGCCCCCATAGCGTAATCCTTATTCGTAACGAGCGTTATATAGGCATGTTTGCCCATCATACCCTACGAAACTGACTTCAGGCGGGTTCCTTCAGGATCAGTTTCCACGCGAGTTGCGATGTCTTTCGTCCAAGCAGAAACAGCGGGCACGCGTTTGCGGTCAATTCTGTGCGCATATTTTTTAGCAATATCGACAACCTCGGATAAGAGCCCTTGCTTTAAGGTTATCGGGTTA
Source organism: Hellea sp. (assembly GCA_020629875.1). GTDB lineage: Bacteria > Pseudomonadota > Alphaproteobacteria > Caulobacterales > Maricaulaceae > Hellea. The sequence goes on along the minus strand of JAHDCL010000006.1, from coordinate 45,787 downwards.
AGACCCAGTGCTAAGAACTGATCATTTTTTACAATGAGATCATTTTCAGGGGCTTCTTTGCGCGGGTTAGGGATATTGGCAATTTTTGCGCCCGTCATTTTCGAGATCATTTCCGCTAGGTCTCTTACGCGGTGTGTCTCTGTCATCTGATTAAATATCTTGACCCGATCACCAGCTTTGGGGGCATCAGACAGTGCGAGCTCGATACAGCGCACTGTATCCTGTATGTGGATAAAGGCGCGCGTTTGTCCGCCCGTACCGTGGACGGTCAGCGGATAATCGATAGCGGCTTGTATCAAGAAACGGTTTAACACCGTTCCGTAATCTCCATCATAATCAAATCGGTTGATGAGCTGCTCATGCCGCGCGGTTTGATCCGTGTTCGTGCCCCAGACAATGCCTTGGTGCAAATCTGTAATTCTAAGCCCGTCATTCTGGGCATAAAATTGAAACATGATCTGATCGAGGCTCTTCGTCATATGATAGACCGAGCCCGGCTTAGTGGGGTAGAGAATTTCCATCTCTTTTTTCTCACCCGCAAGATTCTCTATTTCGACATCGAGATAACCTTCCGGAATAGCTGCCCCGACAGAGGAGTAACCATAGACACCCATCGTCCCCAAGTGAACAAGATGAGCGTCAATCTCAGTCTCTACCAAAGCCGTTAGAAGGTTATGGGTGACATTTACATTATTGTTCACAGTATAAACTTTGTGCCGGTCAGATTTCATAGAATAAGGCGCAGCGCGCTGTTCCGCGAAGTGGATAATTGAGTCCGGTTTGTTCTCGGCCAGCCATTGACGGAAAAGCTGATAATCCTTCGCGATGTCAATGAGATGAAAGTGCAGGCGCCGACCTGTCAGTTCATACCAAATGCGGCAGCGTTCTTGAATAGAGTCCATCGGCGTTAAAGACTGAACACCCAGTTCTGTGTCAATCCAGCGGCGTGATAGGTTGTCAATGATGTGAACCTCATGACCAAGATTTGAGAGGTGTAAGACCGTCGGCCACCCAACAAATCCGTCTCCCCCTAAGACTGCTACCTTCATCACCTTCTCCTCGATTCTTAACGGTTCATGGCAAAATTAGCGCGTGCAAGTTTGAATGTCATGCACCGAAATAAAATTTCATCGAATTGACACATATCATGAGCAGGGGAATAGGTTCACGCAAATGACTTTGCGCGTGATGTTGTATTGGCATTTAAAGGAAAAGCGCTTTGCTAATCGGGCATCAGGGGCGCAAGACACATCGCGGCTCTGCGCAAGGATAGGGCATCTCCTTGCAAGGCTTTGGCGCTGATCACGATACGCCGTAAGGCACGGCGCCCCAGCCCCATGCCGTAAACATGAATGCGGCTCCAGCGATGAACCCGAATGCAATATTCATTAAACTGCCCGGGGGTGAGGGTGCAGCGCGCTTTATCATCCTCTGTGGCCAGACGCATATTGCCCGAACTCTCTACGCGGCCTCGCCGGATAAGCCAGCGCAAACGCCGCGAGAGATGACGGTTCAGGCGCACGAGTTGCAAGGGCTCGGAAGTTTCATCAACCGCACAATCCGCGATCATCAGGTGCTTACCCTCAGGCTGCTTCATAATCGGAAGCCTGAAGAGATAGCCTTGAAAATAGGCCGCCAGCCGCCAGAGAAAGGTGGCCATGGCCTCTGTCATACAGGCAGACGCAATTGTCTCTCGCGCAGCCTGCCTGGACTCTGTCGAACGGGCCTCCGATGGGCCCGAAGCGCGGCTAACCGAAAAATCAGTCAGTGGCACTTGATATGTCAAAGTCTCAAACTTCACAGATTAATACTATCACACCTCCAATAACCAAGGATGAGTTCGCGTGATTATTTTGTAAGGGGTTGAAATAAATACGGTTTGCAACGTCATAAAAAAGGACTGTCAGGCAGTTTTCGCGATTTCGTCTTTTTCCAAGCATATTTTAGCCGTGAAAAAAGAACATAGAGCCTCTTCATCGGAGGCTTTATGTTCTTAGCTCATATTCCTGTTGGTCTAGCTTTGTCGAAGCTCATAATCCGTCGTAAGCTTACAGTCCCCGTCCTGATAGTAGCCACCCTTGGCGCAATATTTCCAGACCTTGATCTCATTCGATTTTATCTCTTGGATAATCATCAGCGGCACCATCACGATTATTGGACCCATATTCCCGGAGTTTGGGGGTTCATTATTTTGGGCTGGCTCATTATTTTAAAGATTTTACGAAGACCGTTTGGAAAATTACCACTCGTCTTTTTCGCGACTGTGCTTTCACATCTTGTATTGGACAGCATGGCGGGGGCGATTGAATGGCTTTGGCCTTTCTCAAACCAAGGGTTTAGTCTCGTTACCGTTCCTGCGACCCATTCAAAATGGTATTTGTCTTTCCTAACGCACTGGACATTTGCCGTGGAGATTATCATTTCCCTTCTTTCTCTCTACGTGGCATTTATATTCCATGGACATCAAAACCCAAAAAATGCGCGCCCGGCTGCAAGCCAAACAGAGGCGCGCGGAGGCCGATAATGCACTGGGGGCTGTGCAACTTTTGGAACATGTGCCTGCCCATATTTTTAAAGGATGCGTGATAGGGGGTTACTGGCCTTTATCGGGCGAGCTGGACATTCGACCTCTTTTGCGAGCCTGCCACGCGCAGGGGCATAAGCTTGCCTTGCCTTGTACACCCCGCAAAGGATACCCGCTCATTTTTCGACGCTGGACTCCCTTTGATGACTTAAAGGCTGGGCCATATGGGACGCGAGAGCCTTATCCTGAAAAGGGCAAAGTGAAACCTGACCTCGTTCTGGTTCCGCTTTTGGCCTTCACAAATTATGGAGAGCGGCTGGGCTATGGCGGCGGGTTTTATGACCGTACCTTGGCGACCCTTAAAGAGAAGGCCGAGGTTTTTGCTTGCGGTATTGCCTATGCTGCGCAAGAAGCGGCAAGCCTGCCAACGGATAAGTACGATCAACGTCTGGACGGTATTTTGACGGAACAATATTTTAGGGCCTTTAATTAAATGCGTTTAGCTTTTTTCGGAGATGTGGTGGGGCGGGCGGGCCGGCTTGCGGCGAAGAAACATTTGCCGCGCCTGCGCTCGGATTTAGGGCTTGATTGCGTCGTTATAAACGCCGAAAATGCCGCGGGCGGCTTTGGGATTACGCGCGCGACCGCCGATGAGCTTTATGAAGCCGGGGCCGATGTGCTCACCCTTGGCAATCACAGTTTCGATAACCCGCAAGGTATTAGCGTGATCGAAAATGAGCAGCGTCTTTTGCGCCCGTGTAATTATCCTCCCAACACGGTCACGGGGAGAGGCGCGGGGCTCTATGACATTGGCGGCTACCAAGTGCTGGTGGTCAATGTGCTGGGCCGTGTTTTTATGGATGCGCTGGACGATCCGTTCCAAGCCGTTGAGCGCGAATTATCTGCCGCGCCGTTGGGCACCATCGCAGACGCTGTGATCGTTGATGTCCACGCCGAGGCAACGTCGGAGAAGCAGGCGATGGGGCATTTTTGTGATGGCCGCGCCAGTCTTGTGGTTGGGACCCATCAACATGTTCCTACGGCGGATACGCGCATTTTTGTGAGCGGGACGGCCTTTCAAACCGATGCCGGTATGTGCGGTGATTATAATTCCGTCATTGGTATGGATAAGGAAGAACCGCTTAGCCGTTTTACCACCCGTATGCGCAGCGCGCGTTTTACTCCCGCCGCAGGTGAGGGAACTCTGTGCGGCGTCTTTGTGGAGACCGATAATAAAACTGGATTAGCCGTGAGAGCCGAGCCTATTCGTGTGGGCGGAGGGCTGGCTCAGACTGTCCCTGAGGTGTGAGATGAACCCTATTATTTCTGAAAACCTGTCTCGCGTTGCCCCGTCCGCGACTATGGCTGTGACGCAAACGGCGCGAGAGATGAAAGCGGCCGGTATTGACGTTATTGGCCTTGGCGCGGGTGAACCTGATTTTGATACGCCTGACCACATTAAGGCGGCGGCGATCAAGGCCATTGAAGAGGGAGAAACCAATTATACAAATGTCGATGGCATTCCGGAATTAAAGGCTGCGATTTGCGATAAGTTTAAGCGGGATAATGATCTTAATTACGCAGCGGCTCAAATCAATGTCTCGCCTGGCGGTAAGCCTGTTCTTTTTAACGCTTTGATGGCAACCCTAAACAAAGGTGATGAGGTTATTGTGCCTGCACCTTGCTGGGTCTCTTATCCTGAAATGGTCAAGCTTTGCGGCGGCACGCCGGTCATTATACCGTGCGATATGGCAAGCGGGTTTAAATTGACGCCTGTGCAGCTTGAGGCGGCTATTACGCCGCAAACGCGCTGGCTGATGCTAAATTCGCCGTCTAATCCGACAGGCGCGGCCTATAGTTTTGCTGATTTGAAAGCGCTCTCCGAGGTTTTGCTGCGTCATCCACAAGTGATGATTTTGACGGACGATATTTATGAGCATCTGGTTTATGATGGCTTTGAATTCGCGACCATCGCACAGGTAGAGCCCGAACTTTTCGATCGCACCTTAACCATGAATGGGTTGTCTAAGGCTTATGCTATGACAGGCTGGCGAATTGGCTATGCAGGCGGGCCAGAGTGGCTCATCAAAGCTATGGCCAAGGTGATGAGTCAATCAACCTCTAACCCTAGCTCTATCTCGCAATGGGCTGGGGTGACGGCGCTAAACGGACCGCATGATTTTATCGCTGAACGAAATATCGCCTTTGCCGCCCGTCGTAATGCGGTGGTGGCAGGATTAAATGCTTCGCAGGGGATAAGCTGCGCAGTGCCTGATGGCGCGTTTTACGTTTACCCAGATTGCGGCGCGCTTATCGGTAAGACGAGTGCGGCGGGACATAAAATTGCGACTGATACGGATTTCGCAACGGCCCTTTTAAAGGAGTCTCATGTCGCCGTAGTGCCAGGCGGCGCCTTTCATGGGTCACCTAATTTTCGAATTTCCTATGCGACATCGATGGAGCAGCTCGAAGAGGCTTGTGCGCGTATTCAGGACTTTTGTCATCGCTTGAGGTAACATTAGGCCCTGCCTATTATAAACATTGAAACTATCAATTTGTTTATCGGAGTTGTGACCCTATATTAAAAATGTGGAACATAGGAGACACAAATGGATATCAATATTGGCATTCAAAAAGCTGACCGAGAGAAATCCGCACAGGCTGTTTCTCGCCTCATGGCGGACACTTATACGCTGTACCTGAAAACGCATGGTTATCATTGGAATGTGGAGGGACCGCATTTCCAGCAGCTGCATATTCAGTTCATGGAACAGTATACTGAAATGTGGACCGCGGTGGATGATTTGGCCGAACGTATTCGGGCATTGGGCTATTACGCGCCTGCGTCATACGGGGCGATGTCCAAGCTTTCATCAATCGCGGAAGAAAGCTCAGAGCCTTCTTGGGAAGACATGGTCAAAAACCTCGCCAAGGGCCATGAGCAGGTCGCCAAGACCGCTCGCGAAGTCCTACGTGTGGCTGAAGAGGTGGGAGACGATGCGACAGCTGATGTTGTCGCGCCGCGTGTGACATTGCATGAGAAGACGGCTTGGATGCTGCGTGCGACCGCGAGTTAACCAGCTCTGCAGTCTTTCGCTGACTTTGAACCATTAAGCCAAAGTTCTAGTTTCTCCAAAAGTTCGGACTGCTTAACGGGTTTGCTCAGATAATCGCACATTCCGGCTTCTAGGCATTCATCGCGGTCATTCTTTAAAGCATGTCCGGTGAGCGCAATGATAGGTTTTTGGGAAATGTCATTGTCTCGTTCAAACTGCTGTATCAGAGAGGTCGCTTCGTGTCCGTCCATGACAGGCATGGAGACATCCATAATTATGATTGGGAAGCGGTCTGGCGCTTCTTTGTAGATTTTTACAGCCTCCAGGCCGTTGGTCGCGAAGACGGGTTTATACTCGGTGTCTGCGAGCATCAGGCTAACCACATCGCGGTTGAGGGGGAAATCTTCGGCAACAAGAATTTCGGTTTTTACTCGGGTGGAACTCACCGCGGATTTTTGCACAAATGATTGCTTTTCGGGCGCTGGTGAGATATCTTCCTTAGCACTCAATGTGCTCACCAAAGCTTCGTAGAGCCGAGCCTCCCGGGCGGGCTTCACTAAATAGGAGTGAATGCCGATTTTATTCAGTTCCTGGCTTGAAACGGGTTGATCGCATGATGACAACATGACGATAGGCGGGGAGCCGAGGTCCTCTGTTTCAGATATAATCGTCGCAAACTCTTTTCCGTTCATTCCAGGCATGAGGAAGTCGAGCAGAATAAGGTCATAATAGCGCCCATCAGCTGCGCTGTTTTTGAGCTGTGTAATGGCCTCAATGCCGTCTTTGACGGTATCAGATTTAATGCCCCAATTTGCTAATTGTTCAGTCAAAAGTTGTCGGTTAACAGCAATGTCATCAACTATGAGCGCTTCTTTACCGTGAAGGATTGATGTGTCGAAGACTCTCTCAACCGCGGCGTTATCTATCTTCATCGGAATCTGAGCGGTAAAGGTGGAGCCCTTTCCGAGTTCCGAGCTTACGGTGAGGCGCCCATCCATCATCTCAATAATGGCTTTTGAAATTGAAAGGCCAAGACCTGTTCCGCCATATACTCGCGTTGTGCTGCCGTCGGCCTGTGTGAATTTATTAAAGACTTGATCTATCTTTTCGGGTTCTATGCCAATGCCGGTATCTGTAACACTGATGGTGACAAAAGCTGTCCCATTTCGGGGGCTGCCCACTTCCACATTTGTGACGATGTGTCCTGCTTCGGTAAATTTGATAGCGTTTCCAACAAGATTAGTCATGACCTGACGTAGCCGCCCTTCATCGCCGATGAAGTTTGTATTAAATTCGGGGGGGTAGTTTATGATGAGTTCGAGACCCTTATCACAAGCCTGAGAGGTCAGCATCGACGAGACATCATTGATGCAGTTCTTCAAATTAAAGGGCATGGGGTCCAATTCAAAGGCGTCTGCCTCGATTTTGGAGAAATCTAAAATGTCATTGATAATCGTCAGAAGTGCGCTTGCTGAGCTATTAATGACGTTCACAAAATCGCGTTGCCGTTCACTAATTTCGGAATTTGCCAAAAGCTCTGCCATGCCCAGAATACCATTCATCGGTGTCCTGATTTCATGACTCATATTTGCCAAAAACTCAGATTTTGCGTGGGAGGCGGCGATGGCTTCGTCTTTTGCACGCTCCAATTCCTTAGCTTGGTGACGATCTCGCGTTACGTCTTTCACAAAAGCGCGTAACCGTTGTGGCCTGCCCTTTGGGCCTCGAATGATTTGCCCTGTTGTTTGGCTCCAGCGCTCTTCTCCGTCTTTCGTATTTGATCGACAGGTTACTTCGAAAGTATCATTTGTTTTGCTTAGACGTTTCATGGCCTCCCTGAAAAGATGCCTGTCTTCTTTGTGAACGATAGCCAATATACCTAGCGTCGAAATTTTAGCTTGATCTTCTTTGGAAAAATTATTCCTTAGCGAATGGCTTAGATAATATTCCTTGGTTGTGAAGTCGTAGGTCCAATATCCTGCATTCCCCAATGCTAAGGCTTCGTCTAAGATTCTGTCCTTCTCTACGAGCTCGCTAATGTCGTAGGACATTGAAACAGTGAACCCATTTGGGAGGGTTTTACGGATGAATTTGTGCGTTGTTCCGTTGCCTAGCCTGACAATCGTCGGGAGATCTTCCTCATGATTTTCAATATGGGCTCTTTGTTCCTCGGCAGATAGTTTGTTCTGTTCCAATAGTTCGGGGGTTAGCAGACCCTTTGCCATCATCAATTCATGACATTTGCTTAAGCTGTCTCCGATTGAGAGCTCACCGTGCTTCATACCCAGGTCGCGAAAAACCGCATCGCTGATGAACTGATAGTCCAAATTTTCGTCTAGGATGCTAACGCCGACATCTAGGGCATCGCAAAGGGCACGCAAAAAGAGCCCGTCCTGACCTGGGGCAATGTTATGACGATAGAGACCGGTATCGACAGCTGTGTCGATAGCTGGTAGCGCTCTTCCGATTTTATCTCCCATTGGATTCCCCAACATCACCGCAGGCATAAAATGCCGCGTAGCCTTGAGTATCTAGCAGGGGTTAACAAAACCCAAAAAAAAGCCGGGCTCTCGGAATATCCGGGCCCGGCTAAAGTCTTCGCAGAACATTCGGGGAGGAATTGTTCGCGGTATAAGAAGACAAGGAAACTAAAGGGGAGGACGCTTGCTTGTCTTGTGAACTCTAAATAGGGGAGCTGATGGGAAATAAGAACAGATAGAACAGCAGACTACCTATGCGTTTTTGCATAGCTGGGGCGGTTTTGAGGCCTTTTAGCGATTAATTAGTCCTCAGACTGCCAGTTTTTGGTCACGCGCATTAAAAATTCACGGAAAACCTTCGCTTTAACCGACCCTCTAAGCTCGCTCGGGTAAACAAAAAAGACGTCAAAAGACTCGCCTTTGACCTGCGGTAAAATGCGAACAAGCCTTCGTGAGAGCGCAGTCATATAGTCGGGGATGCCGGCGAGCCCAATACCAGCCTCAGCGGCGCGCATGATACCATGCAGGTTATTCACACACAAAACCGGCTCTCTGGGCGTTCCGTTTCGGCCGGCCTTTAAAACCCAATTCGCACTATGGAGGCGTTTCGGGATGAGGTCTCCAAAGGCGATAATCTTATGGTTGTCTAAATCTTCTGCGGATGTTGGGGCGCCGTAATTTGCCAGATACGCATGGGAAGCATAAAGGCTTTGCGAAATTGACCCTAGCTTTCGCTCAATGACGTCGCCTTGGGTGGAGGGCCATGGGCGAAGCGCTACGTCTACGTCAAAGGCGGAGAGGTCGTGTTCCTCATCTTCGAGGATAAGCTGCACGTCAATTTCAGGATAAGCCTCAATAAATTCGGGTAATACTGATGTTAGCCAATTTGCCCCCAATGAGATTGGAGAAGAGACCCTTAAGGTGCCTTGAGGTTTGTTACGGCTATCTATAACTGAGGCTTGTGCCAGCGCAACTTTATGCGCCATTTCGTGTGCGGTGTTATAGAGAATTCGCCCCTGTTCAGTAAGGGTCAGGCCCCGAGCATGTCTGTGAAAGAGGGGAGTATCCAGGCTCTCCTCTAGGGCCGTAATCTGCCGCGAGACGGCTGACTGGGATATTTTCAAAAGCTCTGCCGCGGCGGTGAGAGAACCTGTCTCGGCCGCTGCGTGAAAGGTTTTGACCTTATCCCAATCGAGTGTGTCCACTATTCTGCTGCTTCAGCCATAGCCGCTTGCTCTGTCAGGAAACGCTCAGATTCGAGAGCGCCCATGCAGCCTAGGCCTGCGGCTGTAACAGCTTGACGATAGGTCTCATCAGAAACGTCACCCGCGGCAAACACGCCCGGGATATTTGTCGCGGTGCTGTCTGGCGCGGTAGTAATGTATCCGCCTTCATTCATTTCGACGTGGCCTTTGAAAACTTCAGTCGCAGGTTTGTGTCCAATGGCAATGAAAACACCATGTGTTTCACGGTCAAAGACTTCACCCGACTTCACATTTTTCAATCGAACGCCCGTAACTCCGAGTGGATTTTCATCGCCCAAAATTTCCTCAAGTGTTGTATCCCAAAGGACCTCTACTTTGTCATGATTAAGCAGGCGGTGTTGTAAAATCTTTTCAGCACGCAGGCTGTCGCGGCGATGAACCAGAGTCACGCGTGAGGCGAAATTCGTCAGGAAGAGAGCTTCTTCGACAGCAGTGTTACCGCCGCCCACGACGACGACTTCCTTATTGCGATAGAAAAAGCCATCGCACGTGGCGCATGCTGAAACGCCAAATCCTTGGAACTTTTCTTCAGTTGGCAGGCCTAACCATTTCGCCTGAGCACCGGTGGCAATGATGACGGCATCTGATGTATAGGTCGTTCCGCTGTCTCCCATCATCTTAAAAGGGCGTGTGGTAAAATCTACATCGATGATAGTATCTTCGTAGAAACTCGTGCCAAATTTCAACGCGTGCTCTTTGAATTTTTCCATCAATTCAGGACCCTGGATTTCGGGAAATCCAGGGTAGTTTTCGACTTCGGTTGTAATTGTCAGCTGACCACCCGGTTGTAGGCCCGCAATAATCGCTGGCTCTAACATCGCCCGAGCAGCGTAAACGGCCGCGGTGTAGCCGGCTGGGCCCGACCCGATGATAATAACTTTATGGTGTGTTGTATCTGGCATGGAAACTCTCGTAAATTCTGTCCCTCACACATAGGGACACAGAGCTAGATTCGCAATAAGCGTCAAACACAACATTGTGTATGACAATAAGCTAGGTTAAGCAGAAATATGAAATATTTTTCCGCGCTTGCCTTTATTGTTTTTTCAGCTGTTATGATGGGATGTTCCGCGGCTAAAGCGCCTCTCGAAAATGACGGCAAGGCTGACGCTGTAACGGGACCAACATTTGAAGCTCCGCCGACAACCGGGCGTTATTTTGACTATGTTCCCACGCCCTCTATTTTGATCTTTTCTGAAACTCGAGACTGGCGACATGAAGAAGGGATTGCCGGAGCGGATTTGGCAATTATGAAAATCGCCAAGGATATGGGGCTGGGGTACTTTACAACGTCTCATAGTGCCATTTTCAACGCAAAAGAGCTCGCAAAATTTGATGTTGTTGTTTTCAACAATATGACAGGTGATGCCTTAACCCCCACGCAAGAGGCGGCTTTTGAGGCATGGTTAGCGCAAGGTAAAGGGGCCGTTCTCATTCATGGCGCGGGTGATGCCTCCCATCAAGATTGGGACTTTTATCACAACGATATGTTGGGTGCGACTTTTGTCAGTCACCCCATGGATCCGCAATTCCAAATGGCGCGGGTGGAGGTTTTAAATCAAACGCATCCCGTTATGGCTGGTATCGGATCAGAGTTTAGAGTGAGTGATGAATGGTACACTTTTGAAGCGCCGCCTGGCGATGAGTTCGTAGTTCTAGCAGGGCTTGACGAGAGTACCTACAGTCCGGTGAATAATGTATATGGGGATGTGTCCGATTTACGTATGGGACCCGAGCCTAAGGACCACCCGATTATTTGGGCTAAATGTATCGGCGAAAATCAGTCTAGAATTGTCTTCACGGCCATGGGCCATGGTCATGAGACTTATGAGGTGAAAGAGGCTATCGCAATTCTAAAAAATGCGCTGAATTGGACGGCGAAAAAGACTGATTCTGAAGGACAGGGCTGCTCTAATTAATTGAAGCGGTACGGGCTTCGTAATGTGCCCATAACCGCTGAGCTATGCGCTGGGTTTCTTCCAAGGGCGCATATTTTTCTAAGTTTAGATTTCCGTCAAACGGACGGATATTACAATGTTCTTCCAGGCTCTCATATAGCTGTTTAAATTTTCCGGCTTTGCCCTGCATGGGCAGTGTATAAACAGGCTTTCCTGTACTCGCTGCTTCGGTCAGCATGTTTGTGCTATCCTCTGTAACAAGGATAATGTCGGCGCCTCCAAGAAAGGCAAAATAGGGGTTGGGGCCTTCGCCCGAATAGGCCCAAACTTTATTATTATCAGAATCGAGCAATTTATAGTCTTTCAAAGCCCATTCAGGCGTCCTCCGCGAGGTCGTGATGAGCAAGGAATACCCTTTTTCCAACAAATCCTGCGCCGCTTTCAGGTGGGTCGTATGTTCGGCTTTGCTAAGTTTGTGTGTTTTGGAGTTGCCGCCAACTAATATGGCTGCGCGCGGCATCGGCAACGCTGCGAGCTCGTCGGCGAAGCTTAGCATTTGTCCGATGAGTTCGGTTTCCGTCAAACGGTTGGGCGAGCCAATCATCCTTTCGATATTCCGGCCTGAAAGATTATCATGTTCTGGCGCGACTACGAGGTCAAAACGATTTGGGTCCATTCGCGGATCTTGGACATAGATGGTGAATGTCTCAGAGTGGTGTTTCTTAAGCGCGAGAAGCGGAGCGATTGCTTGACGGCCGCAGCCTATAGCAATGTGTGGGGGGGCGCCCTCCAGGCCATAATCGGCCAGATTTGACTTCATGGTGAATTGTAATATTGGCGAAGCGGCTTTGAAGGCCGCGCCGTTTTCAATTGTGTGCCGAATAATGTTGAGTGGTTGAAAGCGGCTGGCGGCTTCGGCTAGTCCCAAAGCCTGATTTTCAATCCCGCGCCGTCCGTCACTTATGACGAAACAGGTGAGGGGGTCCCTGGCCATCTATTTGTAGCTAACTTCCAAGATTTCATAGCCTTTGGACCCGCCAGGCGCGATGACTTCAAACGTATCACCAATTTCTTTGGAAATCATGGCACGAGCAATCGGTGAAGTGATTGAGACTTTTCCATCTTTAACGCTAGCCTCATCTTCGCCAACGATCTGGTAAGTGCTTTCCTCATCCGTATCTTCATTGACGATTTTGACAATCGCGCCGAACTTTACGGTGTCGCCGTCCATTTTCGACGTGTCGATGACCTGAGCCAGTGATAATTTTGACTCAAGCTCTTGAATGCGACCTTCAATAAAGCCCTGCTTCTCTTTGGCAGCATGATATTCGGCGTTTTCGGATAAATCACCATGCTCGCGCGCAACTGATATTGCATTGATGATGTAAGGCCGTTCAACGGACTTTAGATTTTTCAGTTCAGCCTCTAGAGCGGCATGGCCGCCAACTGTCATCGGGTATTTTTGCATTGTCGTAAGTTCCAAAATTCCTAAGCCGCGCAGAGATAAGGGATTTTACGCGATAATCAAGGGGTAAGGTTAGTCGCTCGGGGGCGGGGTGCTTTTAAATGGGTAGAAGAGTTGTGATAAGAATGTGCGGGGGAGGCGCCTGACCGTGCCGTAATGCGCGGGCCATTTATCACCAGGCATATGATAAGTTCCAAAAATCATATCATATAGCGGTAGATGAACTGCATAATTCGTATCTATGGCCGGCGTCTCGGAGCTATGATGCCAATGATGATATTGCGGGGTGCAAAAGACGTATTTCAGAGGCCCGACTGGGATGTGAACATTCGCATGAACGTAAACGGCTTGGAACGCGGCGATTGCCACGTAGATATCAAGGGCCTCTTTACTTGCACCCAACAGATAAAGTGGAACCATGGCGAGGCAGCGATCGACGAACATTTGAATGACGTGATTTCGGGACCCCGCCATCCAATCCATATGCTCGACTGAGTGATGAACTGCGTGAATTTTCCAGAGCTTTTCATCTTCATGAAATGTACGGTGAGACCAATAGAGAACGAAGTCAGCACAGAGTAATAAGAGTATCACTTGGGCCCAAATTGGCGTGCTTTGTATCCAAGCCTGGAATGTATCGCTGACCGCCCAGCCAAAATAGGAGGCAACAAAGAAGTTTCCGGTTAAAAGCAGAACGGTAATGAGCAGGTGGTTGAAGGCAAAATAGAAGACATCCAGCTTCCATTCGGGTCTTAGAATAGCTTGCTCTTTATATTTTGGGAAGACCTTCTCCAAAAATATGAATAAAATGGCGGAAAAAATGAAGGCTAATACGAGCCAATCTAGCCCAAATGCAATGGGAGTATCATTGACGGGCCCGGTTTCAACTCTATGTCCGCCCATTGCCAAAGCTCCAATGCAAAAGAGAATGCCAGTCGCCGCTATCCGGCGATAATTTCCGATTACGAAGGTGAGTAAGCCAAAGAGAAGGGCACCAACGATGCCATATTGGAGCATCGAGCGTAAAAAAGTGAGATTATACGTTTCCCGCAGTTCAGCTGTTGTCAAATAAGTTGGGAACTTGAAACAGAGGACGGCCAGAAAGCTCAAAATACCGAGGCTGCACGCCAGGCTTGCTGATATTTTTCCTTGGCCGAGTTTAAATTGACGGTGCTCCATGGGCTCGATGATGCGCTCTGGATAATCGTATTCAGTTTGTTTGCTCATTTTACCCCCGTGCTGTTTTTAGGGGTAGTCTGAAATCCTTGATGTGAGCTTAACGTTCGCTGTTCTAGGTTTCTGTCGAATACCTTACCAATAATTTATCGATTTACGATAAATTAACGTGACAAATGGCACGTTATAAGTTATCGAAAAACAATAAGGAGTAAATCCCCTTCGAACTGGACAGCTTCTTATAGGACTAGGGAGGACGTGCCAGTTCATCCTTAGTCGTTTCATAAATTAAAGGAGAAAACGACTATGAAAACTCATCTATCAAATACCATCAAAATTTTGACGACGACGGCGCTAATCGGCGGAACAATCGCCGCGACCACGCCAGCCTATGCCATACCTACAATAGGCGAAACCGTAACCACAACCATAGATGCTCGGGACCTTAAGACCGAGAGAGGTGTTGCGAAAATTTATCGAGCTCTGGAACGGCGAGCTGAAAATGCTTGTTCGGCGTCGGGTAGTCGCGGGCTTGGCGCAAGGTCTCTTGAAAAGGAGTGCGCGCAGAACTTACTAATGGAATTTGTACAGGACATTGGGGATAACAGCCTGACGAATTATTATAAGAAAATGCAGAGCTAATCTGACGATCAAAGCATCATCTGGAGCCTGCGATTCCTCGCAGGCTTTTTTATTTCCGCCATTATGAGCTATTCCAATGAAAAACGGCAGGGGTGCCACCCTGCCGTTTAGAATGTCCATTGCTCATTCACGAAAGGAGACGATAAAAAAGTAAGGACTCACAAAGATTGCAGAAATATGACAATAGAGTCAAGTGCGTCTCGCATAGCTCTACGGGAATGAAAAATCTAATTCCTAACCTGCTGCAATGGATTGTAAGCTTTCAACTTCATAATCGCCCTTCGCGAGCTCTTTAATCGCTTCTACTGTAGCCTTTGAGGCCGCCGCAGTTGTAAAATATGGGATTTTTTGGGTTAGCGCCGTGCGGCGTAAACTGAAGCTGTCTTTTAAAGACTGCTTTCCGCTCGTCGTGTTGAACACAAGAGCTACGTCCCCATTCTTCATGGCGTCAATGATGTTCGGGCGACCTTCGTGGAACTTCTTGACGTACTCTACTTCTAACCCTTGGGCGCGAAGGTATTTTGTGGTTCCGCCAGTTGCCATGATGGTGAAGCCTAGATCGATGAGGTCTTTGGCGAGTTCCGCCATCATTGGTTTATGTTGCTCGCGAACTGAAATGAAGACTTTTCCTGCGCTGGGAAGGGTTACGCCTCCGCCGAGTTGGCTTTTGGCAAAGGCCATCCCGAAGCTTTCTGCCAGCCCCATGATTTCACCCGTTGAACGCATTTCTGGGCCCAGAACAGTATCAACGCCAGGGAAGCGAGCAAATGGGAATACGGCCTCTTTTACGGCGATATGCTTCTGAGGTTTCGCACTGAGATCAAATTCGGATAGTTTGACACCAGCCATAACTTTAGCAGCAATGTTCGCAATCGGCTGACCAATTGCCTTGGCGACGAAAGGCACCGTCCGTGAGGCCCGAGGGTTTACTTCGATGAGATAAACTACATCGTCTTTTACGGCGAACTGCGTGTTCATAAATCCGATAACGCCAAGTTCTAGTGCGAGTAATTCTGCTTGTCGGCCAAGCTCGGCAACGACCGCATCAGACAATGTGTAAGGCGGCAGAGAGCATGCAGAGTCGCCAGAGTGAACGCCAGCTTCTTCAATATGCTCCATAATGCCAGCGACATAGACCTGTTCGCCGTCACAAATGACGTCGACGTCAACCTCAATGGCATCTCGTAGGTATTGATCAATCAGGAGGGGTGATTTGCCGGAAACTTTAACAGCTTCCGATATGTAGCGGTTTAGTTCCGAGTCATTGTCAACGATTTCCATACCGCGTCCGCCCAAGACATTTGAGGGTCGAAGAACAAGTGGGTAACCCACGATTTTGGCAGCTTCAGCAGCCTCTTTGGCATTACGAGCAATGGCGT
Source organism: Hellea sp. (assembly GCA_020629875.1). Taxonomy (GTDB): domain Bacteria; phylum Pseudomonadota; class Alphaproteobacteria; order Caulobacterales; family Maricaulaceae; genus Hellea. The sequence continues at coordinate 29,902 of JAHDCL010000006.1, read as the reverse complement.
TATTGGGTTGCTTTAACCCAAGTTTTTCTACCAATGCTTTGAAACGCTCACGATCTTCGGCGCGGTCCAGGGCATCGCGCTTTGTTCCCAGCAGAGGAATATCATTCGCCTCAAGGGCCTCGGCCAGTTTTAACGGTGTCTGACCCCCAAATTGGACAATAACGCCCTTCAGGTTTCCAGACTGTTTTTCCGTCAGAATGAGTTCTAAGACATCCTCCTCAGTCAGAGGCTCGAAATATAGTCGGTCAGATGTGTCGTAATCAGTCGAGACCGTTTCAGGATTGCAGTTTACCATGATGGACTCGATATTCATATCGCCCATGGCATATGCCGCGTGACAGCAGCAGTAATCAAACTCGATACCTTGTCCAATACGGTTGGGGCCGCCGCCCAAAATTATGACTTTGTCGCGGTCTGAGACGCGGGCTTCGTCATCCACTTTTCCGCCAAAACTGGGGACTTCATAAGTGGAGTACATATAGGGCGTTTTGGCCTGGAATTCAGCTGCGCATGTATCGACGCGTTTATAGACGGGCCGCACGCCTGCCTTTCGGCGAGCCTTGCGCACTGCGATTTCAGATTTGCCGCAAAGCTCGCCAATTCGGGCATCAGCAAACCCTTCGGACTTAATCGCCCGCCACTCGGCTTCCGTTTTGGGAAGGCCATTGGACTTTATCCACTCTTCAGCCTTTATCAGATCTTCAATCTGGCGCAGGAACCAAGGGTCAATGCCCGTATATTGGAATATCTTTTCGACAGTAAAGCCCTGGCGGAACGCTTGCGCGATAACCAAAAGGCGATCAGGCGCGAGAATAGACAGGCGGGCCTTCATAGCGTTTTTAAGCTCATCCGCGCTCATTTCGCCCGTTGGGTCGAGTATAATCTCGTTGAGTCCGGTCAAATCTGTTTCAAGAGACCGAAGCGCTTTTTGAAGGCTTTCAGAGAAGGTTCGGCCAATTGCCATGGCTTCACCAACAGATCTCATGGCTGTGGTAAGGACAGGCTCTGCTCCCGGGAATTTTTCAAAAGCGAAGCGAGGGATCTTGGTGACGACGTAGTCTATTGTCGGCTCAAAGGCTGCAGGAGTTGCGCCCGTAATATCGTTATCGAGCTCATCTAATGTATAGCCAACAGCCAGTTTTGCCGCGACTTTGGCGATTGGGAAGCCCGTCGCTTTAGAGGCTAGGGCAGAGGAGCGTGACACGCGGGGGTTCATTTCAATGACAACCATTCGGCCATCTTTGGGGTTCAGGCCAAATTGGACGTTGGAGCCACCTGTTTCCACGCCAATTTCGCGTAAGACAGCAATCGAGGCGTCGCGCATGACTTGATATTCTTTGTCGGTAAGAGTCAGAGCAGGGGCCACGGTGATAGAGTCGCCTGTATGTACTCCCATAGGGTCAATATTCTCAATGGCGCAAATAATGATGCAGTTATCGGCTTTGTCGCGCACAACTTCCATCTCATATTCCTTCCATCCTAGAAGGCTCTCATCGACGAGCACTTCATTGGTTGGAGAGGCAGAAAGACCAGAGCGGACAATTTCTTCAAATTCTTCTTGGTTATAAGCGACGCCGCCGCCGGTGCCGCCCATTGTAAAAGCGGGTCTGATGATGGCGGGAAGTCCCGTTTCGGGCAATTTTCGTACGGCTTCCGCAACGCCTTCGGCGATGTTGGGTTCTCCGTCTGCGCCAATAGGCGCGGTAATGATAGTGGCGCGGGGATTTTCAAGGCCAATTTTTGTCATAGCTTTGGCAAAGCGGTCACGACTTTCGGCCTTATCAATGACATCCGCCTTAGCGCCAATCATCTCAACGCCATATTTTTCCAACACACCCATTTCTTCTAGAGCGAGGGCTGTGTTCAGAGCTGTCTGTCCGCCCATGGTTGGAAGGATGGCATCTGGTTTCTCAATAGCGATGATTTTTTCAACTAATTCCGGCGTAATCGGTTCGACATAGGTGGCGTCCGCCATGCCGGGGTCAGTCATAATCGTTGCGGGGTTAGAGTTAACGAGAATGACGCGATAACCCTCATCTTTAAGCGCCTTACAGGCTTGTACGCCCGAGTAATCAAACTCACAGGCTTGCCCAATGACGATTGGACCAGCCCCGATGATTAAAATGGACTGAATGTCGGTTCTTTTTGGCATGAAACGGGGCCTCAAATAGCTGCAAAACTCGTTCGAATCTGGCCAGAAAAGCCAAATTGTCCCCCCCTATAGTTTTGCAGATGAAATTGCAACTATTCCCCCGCAAAGAATCTGTGTTATGTTCAAGAAAATTGGGAAAAGGTGAATTATGGTTTATCGAACGATGAATAACCGCACAGGCGGCATGCGCAGACGGCGCGGCGGCTTTCGTTGGCAGATCATGCTGCTTTTCGCCGTTGGTGCGGCTGTCTATTATTTTGCGAACCAAAAAACTGTGCCTTATGTCTGTAATAGTGACTTTAGCTCGGAGATGTGCCGCAAGCAGCTTCGCACCATGAAACCTGATGCTGAAATGCAACTTGGACTGCAGAGCTATCAGCAAATTCTTCAAGATAATGCCCGCAGTCTTGTCCGCAGCGGACCCGTAAAGGACGCGGTTGAAGAAATTGGTGTTCGCATAGCGCGCGCCGCCTCAGACTCTGACCCAGGCTTTGATTGGGCCTTTAACGTGATTGAGTCCGAGCAAGCTAATGCTTTTGCTTTGCCGGGAGGATACACCGCAGTCTATACGGGACTAATCCCTATTGCTGAAAATGAGGATGGCCTTGCCGTGGTCATGGGCCATGAAGTCGCTCATGCCTTGGCGCATCATGGCGCGGAACGTATGGCGCAACAAAATATGCAGCGTATCGTTGGCGCGGGCGTTTCTATGGGCGCAGGCGGCATGGATATGGGCGCGCAGCGTGCCGTCATGGGAGTCTTTGGCGGAATTAGCCAATATGGTTTTGCATTGCCGTTCTCTCGCAAGCACGAATCCGAAGCTGATTATATTGGCCTTATTCTGATGTCGCGGGCCTGTTATGATCCGCGCGAGGCTCCAAGACTTTGGGAGCGTATGGGCGCGCAAGCAGGCGCCACTCCGCCGGAGTTCCAATCCACTCACCCATCACCACAAACGCGTGTGAATGACTTCAAAAAGTGGATGCCTATGGCGGTAGAAATTTACAACAAGTCCTGTCCAAATAAGATAAGTCTTTAACATGACAGACCGCGTCCTTGTTACAGGAGTTTCCGGCTTTATCGGCTCGCATGTCACCGAGCGTTTACTTGCTAAAGGCTATGATGTCCGGGGTACGGTACGCGACAAAGCGAAGGGACAAAAAATTGTTGATGCGCTGGCCGCTAAAGGCAGCGATGTGTCTAAGCTTGAACTTGTTGAAGCTAATCTGGGTTCTGATTCTGGATGGTCTGAAGCGGTTCAAAATTGTCGCTTCATACAGCACATAGCTTCGCCTTTTCCCCTAGACGCGCCAAGTGACCGTGAGGCGCTTGTGCCGGAGGCCCGGGCAGGGGCGATGCGAGTCATCGAGCATGGACTAGGCGCAGGTGTGGACCGAATTGTGATGACGTCTTCAATGGTTTCCATGATGGGGCAGAAGGGACGCGGTGCTCATATGCTCATTAAAGAAGATGATTGGTCTGACCCCGATTGGAAGCCATTAACAGCCTATCCAGTGTCAAAAACACGCGCCGAAAAAGCAGCTTGGGATTATGTGAAAGCGCAGGGCTTGAGCGATAAGTTGACAACCGTTTGTCCAGGGCTTGTTTTTGGCCCTGACACCTACAAGAACGGCGGGGCTTCTTTGGGTTTACTTTTAGCGATGTTCGCAGGAGATTTTCCAAGAACGCCGAAGATTGCTTATCCCATTATAGATGTTAGAGACTGCGCAGCCATTCATGTGGCCGCGATGACGGCGACGGGCGCTGCAGGCCGCCGTCTCATGGCGGCTGGAGAGACTCTATGGTTTTCGACAATAGGCGAGATTCTGCGTGTTAAGTATCCAGAATTTACCAAATTGCCTAAAGGTGACTTGCCCAATTTCATCGTTCGCTTGGCGGGGTTATTTGATGATCGCGTGAAAGGTGTGCTTCCGGACTTGGGAACATTTCATGAGGCTGACAGTGCTTATGTAAATAGCCTTACCCATGTCATCCCACGCCCTGCCAAAGAGGCAATCTTGGCAGCGGCTGAAAGTCTGATTGAGAACGGGGCTATAAAGGCAGCCTGATTAAAGAGCGTCAGCAAATCTCTCAAATAGGTAGAAACTATCCTGAGGGCCAGGGCTGGCCTCTGGGTGGTGCTGTACAGAAAAAACGGGTTTTCCTTTAAGGCGAATGCCGCAATTAGACCCATCAAATAGGCTCACATGGGTTTCCTCTACAGTGTCAGGAAGACTGCTTTGATCGACAGCAAAGCCGTGGTTCATTGAAACAATTTCCACTTTATTTGTGGTGTAGTCTTTTACGGGGTGGTTGGCGCCGTGATGGCCTTGCTCCATTTTTACTGTCTTCGCGCCAAGCGCCAGAGCGAGCATTTGATGTCCTAAGCAAATGCCAAGAATAGGCTTTTCGGCCGCAATGATGTCTTGAATGACAGGGATTGCATATTCGCCTGTTGCCGCGGGGTCACCGGGGCCATTTGAGAGAACAACACCATCGGGATTTAACGCCAAAATGTCTATAGCGGGTGTTGTTGGAGGGACAACAGTGACTTTCATTCCTGCCGTCACGAGGTTGCGCAGGATGTTTCGTTTTACGCCATAATCAATGACGACGACGGATTTGATACCTTCTTTGTCTTCGTATCCTTGTGGCCATACCCAGCGGGCCTCTTTCCAATCGAAACTGTCTTCTGTCGCGACAGTTTTCGCGAGGTCAGCGCCAACAAGCCCGTTCCACCCACAAGCTTTTGCGGAGAGCGCTTCAATATCAAATTTGCCGTCAGGGGCATGGGCGATTACGCCATTTGGCATACCATTATCGCGAATGAATGCGGTCAGAGCACGAGTGTCGACACCAGATAGTCCTACGATACCGCGTTTTTCTAGCCAATCACCGAGCTCACAGTCTGATCGCCAATTAGACGCAGGCGTAATAGGCGATTTAAAGATTGCGCCGCGGGCCGCATCCTGCGCCCGCAGAGTTGAGGCTTCTTCATCTTCTGTATTTGTTCCCGTATTGCCAATATGAGGGAAGGTGAAGCAAATGATCTGGTCTGTATAAGACGGATCTGTTAGAATTTCTTGGTACCCAGTCATGGCTGTGTTGAAGCAAACTTCACCGACGGCCGCGCCGGTAGCACCGCAGCCTTGCCCGTAAAATACTTCCCCATTTGCAAGGACTAAGGCCCCTGTAGGAAGTTCATTAAATGCTTGATTTTCGGTTTTCACAGTCATAAATCCCCGTCTTCGCCCTGAGCAAGGGCCGGTCAGATAGCTGAGCGGTCTTTTAGCGAGGGGCGAGCAGGACACAAGAGGCAAATGCACAGATGCTTGGCAAGTAGCCAAAAAATGCGTATGAAACTTGCCTAATTCCTGAAAAGCAGTGTTGTGGGGACCTGTTTGACCCGGTTAAACCGCGTATGGTCGCGGTCGCCGCCTCAGAAGGGACGAACATATGGCCTTACGTGATTCTATCACCGAGAGCACTAAATCAGCAATGAAGAGCGGCGATAAAATCCGTGTCTCAACATTGCGCCTCATATCGGCCGCTATCAAAGATCGTGATATTGCTGCGCGTGCAGAGGATCGCTGCAAAGGTATTGAAGACAGCGAAATTCTTTCATTGCTCCAAAAGATGGTGAAGCAACGCGAGGAAAGCGCCAAAACCTATGAGGATAATGGTCGCCCTGAACTGGCCGAACGTGAACGCACAGAAATGGAAATCGTTCGCGAATTTATGCCACAGCCACTATCGGACGAGGATATGAAGGCCGCTGTTGCGAAGATTATCGAAGAAAGCGGCGCGACGGGCCTAAAAGATATGGGCAAAATAATGGGCCGCTTAAAGTCGGACTATGCCGGACGTCTTGATATGGGCAAGGTCGGTGCTGTGGTCAAAGGGCACCTCTGTAGCTAGGCTGACTATCCCTCCCGTATAAGATGTGTTATGTAGCGCTCTACGGACCGGAGCGCACATGGCACAGTATTGGAAACTACGCACTATTCTAAACAAAGCCCATCGCGTGCATGTTGCGCAGCGGCTCAAAGCCCTCCGGGCGCAGCTGAAATCTGAAGTCACCGACAAAACCGATGAGCATGACCTGCGTCTTGCTACGTGGAATCTTATGCATTTTGGGGGTGACGGAGCATCTTGGCGGCAAACAGATGCGATGCTCTATATCGCCGAAATTATCGATCATTTTGACTTGGTGGCTGTGCAAGAAGTCAAAACCGATATGACGCAACTCCAAGATTTAATCGACGACTATCTGGGCGAAGAGTGGGACTACATCGTAACGGATAGTTCTGGTGATGGACTTGGAAATAATGAGCGCATGGCCTTTTTATATCGCAAGGGTAAAATACGTTTCTCGCGTCTGGCCGGTGAAATCGTTTTGCCTGACGGGCAGACTATTGTTGGATCGGCAAAGCTTGATCATGTTGACGTCTTTGATCGTCATCAGCAATTTGCACGCTCTCCCTTCCTTGTTGGTTTTGAGTGTGGGTGGTTTAAGTTCAAGCTCTGCACAGTTCATATTTATTTTGGTGATGATCCGAAAAAACCAGATGATATGACCGAGGCAGAGTTTGACGAGATCAAAGGCACCTATATGCAATTACGCCGCGCCGAAATCGGAGAACTGGCTAAGTTTTTTAAATCCCGTCAGGATAAAGAGCGGCGCGAGGAAAAGAAAAAACTTCGCGCCAAAGGCTGGGATACCATCCCCAGTGAAGCCAACTACATCTTACTAGGTGACTTTAACATTGTATCCCCGCAGCACGAAACCATGAAAGCATTGACAGAATGCGGATTCAAAGTCCCCGACAACATTCAGGATATGCCAACCACCTTAGGGAAGACTGTGGGTTATTATGACCAAATTGCTCACCGCCTAAAGGATGAGCGCATCAAGCACCGGGTGAGTAATGCATTTAATTTTCGAAAATCGGTATTTCGTCCAGAAGACGCCGATCATTACATAGAGGTCGTAAAGGACGGCTATGTAGACGGCACAATTAAAAATAAGACCCGCACCAAAGAGCAGATGCGGGCCTATTTCAATCGCTATCGGTTTAAGAACCAAATGTCTGACCACCAACTTTTATGGTCAGCATTCAAAGTTGATCTGGCCGAAAACTATCTGGACGCCATCGAAGAAGAGGCGCTTACCAGTTAAAGGCTGCTAAGCTTAATTCTACCTTTCTCAATATCGACTTTGATGCGTTGACCATCTTCAATCCGGCCCGCCAGTATCTCTCTGGCGAGTTCATCTTGAACATTTTTTTGGATGACGCGCTTAAGTGGCCTTGCCCCATATGATGGATCATAACCCTGCTCACCCAACCAGGTGCGGGCGGCATCGGAAAGTTCAATGACAATTTGTTTGTCCTTGAGCCAACCTTGAAGCCTTTTCATCTGAATATCGACAATCGCACCCATATGTTCTGGTTTCAGTCGTTCAAAGAGTAATATTTCGTCAAGACGATTTAAAAACTCGGGCCTGAAATGCGCTGTGACTTCTGCCATAACGCCAACACGCGCGCCCTCAATATTGTCGCCATCCGCCAAATTTAATAGATGTTGCGCGCCAATATTGGACGTCATAATAATGAGCGTATTTCGGAAATCCACCGTGCGGCCCTGACCATCCGTGAGGCGGCCGTCATCGAGAACTTGTAAAAGTACATTGAAGACATCGGGGTGGGCTTTTTCAATTTCGTCAAAAAGAACCACCTGATAGGGGCGTCGGCGTACGGCTTCAGTGAGAGCCCCGCCTTCATCATATCCGACATAGCCCGGAGGCGCGCCAATAAGGCGGGCCACGGAGTGTTTCTCCATATATTCAGACATATCCATACGAGTTATGGCGCTGTCGTCGTCAAACATAAAGGCTGCCAGTGCTTTGGTAAGTTCAGTCTTACCAACGCCGGTCGGCCCAAGGAACATGAAGCTCCCAATCGGGCGGGCGGGATCACGCAGTCCTGCACGCGCGCGGCGCACGGCATCTGATACCGCGGTGACTGCTTTCTCCTGTCCGACCACGCGGGCGCCCAAAACGTCCTCCATAGAAAGGAGCTTTTCGCGCTCCCCCTCGAGCATTTTCTCAACAGGTATTCCTGTCCAGCGCGAGACCACAGCGGCAATCGTCTCCGAGGTTACTGTTTCTGAGGCAAGGGAGGATGCGTCATCGTCAGCCTCTTCCAACTTCGCCATTTGCTCTTCCAAAGCCGGAATGTCCTCGTGCTGCAGCTTGCCAGCAGTGGCGTAGTCACCGCGGCGAACGGCGTCCTGCAGTTCAAACCGCGCCTGTTCTAGCTTTTCTTTAACGTCGGTTGCGCCCGCAAGCTTGGCTTTCTCTGCCTGCCATTCAGCCGTCATTTCTGATGACTGACCTTCAAGCTCTTCAATCTCCGCCGTGCGTTTTGCAAGGCGGTCTTTTGAAGCTTTGTCTTTTTCCTTTTTCAGAGCCTCCACCTCGATTTTAAGTTGGACAATACGGCGGTCAATTTCGTCTAGCGCCTCAGGCTTGCTGTCCACCTGCATGCGCAGGCGTGAGGCCGCTTCGTCCATCAGATCGATGGCCTTATCGGGCAAAAACCGGTCCGTAATATAGCGGTTGGAGAGCTGCGCGGCGGAAACAATCGCCCCGTCTGAAATCCGAATGCCATGATGGACCTCGTATTTTTCCTTAAGGCCGCGTAAAATAGAAACGGTATCTTCGACCGTCGGTTCCGTGACGAACACCGTTAAAAAACGGCGCGCCAGCGCTGCGTCTTTTTCCAAATGCTTACGATACTCATCCAGCGTCGTCGCTCCTACGCAGTGTAGCTCGCCACGCGCCAAGGCAGGCTTTAGTAAATTGGCAGCATCCATAGCGCCATCACCTTTACCGGCGCCCACGAGCGTGTGAATTTCGTCAATGAAGAGAATAATTTCGCCATTGGCAGATTCTATTTCTTTGAGGACGGCCTTCAGGCGTTCTTCAAACTCGCCGCGATATTTAGCCCCTGCAATGAGTGCACCCATATCAAGCGCAAGCAGACGTTTGTCTTTGATAGATTCCGGCACATCACCAGACACAATGCGGTTAGCAAGGCCTTCGGCAATGGCAGTTTTGCCAACGCCGGGTTCACCAATCAAAAGAGGGTTATTTTTTGAGCGGCGCGAGAGGACCTGCATGGTGCGGCGAATTTCTTCGTCGCGGCCGATGACCGGGTCAAGCTTGCCTGCACGCGCCGCTTCGGTCAGGTCGCGCGCATATTTGGACAGGGCTTCATACTGATCTTCGGCGGAGTCAGAGGTGACGGGTCCTTCTGTGCGCACAGATTTAATGGCTTCTGTGAGGCGCGTTTCGTCGAGGCCAATCTGACTTAACACCGCTTTTAGATCCTTATCTGCATTCAAAACAGTCGCGAGTAAAAGGCGCTCTGTCGTTACAAAGGCATCTCCAGCTTTTTTTGCCGCCTTTTCGGCATTGGCAAATGTCTTCGCCGCGGCTGTTGAGAGGGATAGGCCTGAACCGCCCTCAACCTTTGGGAGTTTCTCCAACGCCGCCTCTAACAAACTTGTTAGAGGCGCGGTATCCGCGCCGGACATTTGGATGAGCTTCGCTGGCAGGCCGCCATCTTCGGCCGCCAGCCCTGCCATAATGTGCAATGGCGTTAATTGTTGGTGGTCACGTGTCACCGCTTCTGATTGCGCAGTTTGAATGACGCTGCGCGCGCGTTTTGTATAAGATTGAATATCCATGATATTCTCCTAAAAAATTTTCAGAGCATAAATTTGCTCAAGGTCAAAAATTCAAATAGGAATTTATTCCGCATGTTCAAGAGTGTCTTTATCCACAGGGTGACTCGCTAATTGCGCCCTTTGCCTCTAAATAGTCCTCATGCGCTTTGGTGAAAATTTCATGGAGGAGATTAAATCGCGCGTCCGAGTTTCGGATGTGGTAGGTCGCCATGTGAAATTAAAGCGTCAGGGCCGCGAGTTTGCTGGGCTTTCGCCTTTTACAAATGAAAAAACGCCGAGCTTTTTTGTAAATGACGAAAAGGGTTTCTATCATTGTTTTTCTAGCGGAAAGCATGGAGATGCGATTTCATTTTTTATGGAAGTCGAAGGGTTGTCATTTCCCGAGGCTGTCGAGCGTTTGGCCGAAATGGCAGGGGTGGAAATGCCCAAGGCCGATCCACGCGCTGAAGAACGGGCCGCACGGAATAAGAAAACAATTAGCTGGATGGAGCAGGCGCAGATTTTTTTTGAAAAATCCCTTTATCGAGATGTCGGCGGGGCGGCTCGGGATTACCTAAAAGGACGCGGCTTAACGAAAACGGCTGCTGCGAATTTTGGCATGGGTTACGCGCCTAATCATTTTTCCGCCCTCAAAGAAGAACTGATGCAACAAGGGGCTTCGGCCAAAATGCTCATAGAGGCCGGTCTCGTTATTGAGCCCGAAGATAAGGGGCGGGAGCCTTGGGACCGTTTTCGTGATCGCATTATGTTTCCTATCCATGATAGCCGCGGGCGTTTGGTCGCATTTGGCGGTCGGGCGATGGATAAGGAGGCAAAAGCTAAATATCTAAATTCGCCTGAGACTTCGATTTTCCAAAAAGGGCAGCTGCTGTACAATTACCATCGTGCAAGACGGGCCATCTCGAATCCGCAAAACGGCGCTCGCGGCATGATCGTGGCCGAGGGCTATATGGACGTCATTGCGCTCTCACGCGCGGGGTTTGAGCACGCCGTTGCGCCGATGGGGACCGCGCTTACCGAAGAGCAACTTGCGCTTTTGTGGCGCGCGGGACCTGAACCCATTCTTTGTTTTGATGGGGATAAAGCGGGGCTACGCGCGGCCTTCCGTTCCGTTGAGCGGGCTCTGCCGCTCATTCGCCCGGGGCAAACACTGCGTTTTGCGATGCTGCCAGATGGTCAAGATCCCGATGATCTTATTAGGGCTAAGGGACGCGGAGCGATGGAAGAGGTTCTCAATCGCGCTCTGCCGCTCGTTGATATGGTCTGGGAGCGCGAGTTTCAGGCCGAACCTTTGGACTCACCCGAAGCGAAGGCTGGTTTGAAGTCCCGACTCTTTGCAGCGCTTAAGGAAATTCAGCACGATGATGTACGCGCACAATATCAAACCGTCTTGTTGGATCGTTTCGACGCTGAATTTGGCCGGCAAAAGAAAGAATATGGCGGGGGATCTTGGGGGGCAAAAACGTCCAATCGAAAGGCCTCGCCTGCCTTAAAGGCAACGATGCAGTCTGGAGCTATTGAAGCGGCGCGAGAAAAGCGATTGATTGGTGCTATATTGGAATGGCCAGAATTATTGGAGCGCGTTGATGAGGCTCTTTTTGAATTGCAGTTTCGGTCTGCCCAGGCTGCGCAAATGCAGCGAGCGCTTCTCTCTTACTGGCGAGTCACAAAAGTAGTTGAAAAGTCCGCCTTAAATACCCATATAGCCTCCGAAGGGTTGGAAACACTTCATCGTGAATTTGCGCGTGACCGTCTGTTGATCAGGGCGGCTATGGGCGGCACGGACGCAGAACTGGATACACGCACGGCACTCTGGATGAATGAGGCCGACGCCCTGACCGGGCAAGACCAGGCTAGCGACGGCGGCGATGAGACCAGATCTTTGATGGCGGATGCCATCCGTACTGACAATAGCGACGCTTTAAAGCGCCGCATGCGGGCCTCACGCGGGGACCGAGAGTAGAATTACGCCTTCCGGGCCTGTGCGAAATTCCCATGGGAGTTTTGTGCAAGAGCGGCGGGCTAAACGTATTTTTAAAGGGTTGGGTTTAACTCTGCCCTTTAGCCGGAGTAATACATATGGCAAAAGCCGCCACTAAGACGACTGCGACAAAGACAGCCGCTAAGAAACCTGTCAAACGCAAAACTGCCAAGCAAAAAGCCGAAGAACTCGCCGAAGCCGAACGTGCGCTGGCGATCCAAGAAGCCGAAGCTGCTAAACCGCGGGTTTTAACGCACAAACTGGACATGACACATATCGAGACCAAGCGTATGGTCGCGGTTGCCCGTAAGTCAGGTCTTTTAACAACCGAAGAGCTTGGTAAGCACATTAAAATCGAAGGTATCTCAGCGGAAGATATCGAGGTGGCATTGCAACAACTTTCTGATCTCGGGATTTCCGTTATTGATGAAGTTGAGGAAGAGACACTCGGATCTAAAACCCTTGCCCGTAAAGAAACTACGGCGGTCAAAGGCGGAAACTCTAAAGACGAGCTCGACCGTACAGACGACCCTGTTCGGATGTATTTGCGCGAAATGGGCGTTGTTGAACTGCTCTCTCGCGAGGGTGAGATCGCCATCGCTAAACGTATCGAGGCCGGCCGAGATACAATGATTAAGGGTCTTTGTGAGTCTGCTCTGACCTTTGAAGCGATTATGGTCTGGCGCGAAGAACTGGAAGAAGGTCGCATTTTGCTTCGCGATATTATCGACCTGGATACGACTTATAATCGGGCGATCGGTAACATCCAAGAAGACCGTTCTCAAGCTGCTGTTCGCCGCGAGAAAATCGAAAAGGGTGAGCTTGAGGCGACGGAAGAAGACCTCGCGCAGAAATTCGATAATGGTAAAACCAAAATTGAAATCAACCGTGATTATAAAGAGGGCGAAAAGCCCATCGATGACGATGAGGATGAAGAAGAAGATAAAACAAACCTCTCCATGGCCAATATGGAAGCGGCACTCCGTGAAGACATCATGGCCAAGCTTGACCGGATTTCGCAAGATTTCGGGCGTTTCCAAAAACTTCAGCAGATGCTTATTCGTGCGCGCCTCTCAGGTAAGAAGCTCCGCAAGCCTCAGGCTGAAGAATATGATCAAATTCAAACGGAAATCATCGAAGAGATCAAAGCGCTTCACCTGAACAATGCGCGTATCGACGCGTTGATTGACCAGCTTTATGCGATTAATAAGCGCTTCATCAGTCTTGAAGGCCGCCTCATGCGTCTAGCGGATGGTAATGGCGTCCCGCGCGTAGAATTCTTGCACAGCTATTTAGGGTCTGAACTAAACCCCAATTGGCTCGAAGAGATGGCAAGTACGTCAGAGGCGTGGGACCGTTTCGCCAAGCGCGAGAAAATCTCTATTGAAAAAATCCGTACTGAAATTGGTGAGCTGGCTCAGGAAACGGGCGTCCCTGTCGATGAGTTCCGCCGGATTGTACAAACGGTACAAAAAGGTGAGCGCGAAGCCCGCCAAGCCAAAAAGGAAATGGTCGAAGCGAACTTGCGCCTCGTCATTTCAATCGCCAAAAAATATACAAATCGTGGCCTCCAATTCCTCGACCTTATTCAAGAGGGTAATATCGGGCTGATGAAAGCGGTTGATAAATTCGAATATCGCCGTGGTTATAAATTCTCGACCTATGCAACTTGGTGGATTCGTCAGGCCATTACGCGCTCTATTGCCGACCAAGCGAGAACCATCCGTATTCCGGTCCATATGATTGAGACAATTAACAAGATTGTTCGCACATCACGTCAAATCCTTCACGAAATTGGCCGTGAGCCGACACCGGAAGAATTGGCGGCTAAGCTGTCCATGCCGCTTGAAAAAGTGCGTAAGGTTATGAAAATTGCCAAAGAGCCAATCTCTCTTGAAACGCCCATTGGTGATGAGGAAGATAGCCAGCTCGGTGACTTTATCGAAGACAATAACGCTATCCTGCCAATTGATGCGGCTATTCAATCTAACCTGCGCGAAACAACAACGCGTGTGCTGGCGTCGCTCACGCCGCGCGAGGAACGCGTCCTGCGTATGCGTTTTGGTATCGGTATGAACACGGACCACACCCTCGAAGAGGTTGGTCAGCAGTTCAGCGTGACCCGCGAACGTATCCGCCAGATTGAAGCGAAAGCGCTGCGCAAGCTCAAGCATCCTAGCCGAAGCCGGAAGCTGCGGAGCTTCTTGGATCAATAATTGGAAGGCCGCCTCTTGAGGCGGCTTTTTTAATGGGTAAAGTAAGCTTGTATTTAAAATTCGAGTGAGGGTCTTCCATCTCCGCCGCAATAAAAGAAACCCAGCTCTATGCCCCCGTGAAAACCTATTTCACGGCGCTGGGTTATGACGTTAAGGGCGAAGTGGGCGCAGCAGACTTGGTGGCTGTTCCCCGAGGAGCACCGGAAGGGTGCGAGCCGGTTATTGTGGAGCTCAAGACCGGGTTCACGCTCTCGCTCTTTCATCAGGCCATTAATCGCCAATCTATGTCAGATCAGGTGTATATTGCTGTACCGCGCAAGTCAGGGAAGGCAGCCTTAGTAGCTATTCGGCGGAATAAGATGCTTTGCCGCCGCCTTGGTATTGGTCTTATCACGGTTAAGTTTCCTGAGAATAAAGTTGTTGTGCATTGTGAGCCCGCGCCATTTGTACCGCGCAAAATTAAGAAGCGAAAACTCAAGCTTCTCTCAGAATTCGAAAGCCGACATGGCGATCCGAATGAAGGAGGAATGACGAGTGTCGGCCAGATGACGTCCTACCGCCAAGGGGCTCTGCGCTGTGCTAAAGTCTTGCATGATGAGGGGGCGTGTAAAGGTTCCTACGTCGCCAAAATGGCGGGGTTTGAAAAAGCGACAAACCTAATGGCGGCAAATCATTATGGCTGGTTTGAGAAGATTGATCGCGGCATTTACGGATTAACCCCCCAAGGCGCTCTGGCGCTAGAGGAACATGCCGCAGCGGTGAAATCTATGATGGGCTAACCTGCTTTTTCTCTGGGCCCTCTACTTCGGCAATAAATTGCTGCAGCTTCATCGCCGCAGGCATGGCGTTGCTGCGCAGGCGTTTCAGGATATCGCGCTTTTCCGTATCTTCTGGGTCAACTTCGGAAACCATTTTTGAAAACCCGTCCAATCGGTTAGTGAGAAGCCAATCTCGTATCTCAGGATTTTGGCTCCATTTATATTGGTTCATCATGAATGCCGCTGTCATTTTCATATAATCAATATCGGCATTCGGAAGCGGAACAACGCCGCAAACATCATTCTTGGCTGCATTGTCATCTGGGAAGGTGGCTTCGATATGCGCAATAAGGCTGGCGCTGAAGATCGGTTGATAGGAGCGCACCATTTGCGGGGTGATGACATCTCCCTCAAATATGAGCGTTGGCGGCAAGTCGTCTTTCAAGGCACTGGCCGAGCAATCAATATGCACAGTGCCCGGCGTGGTGGGGACTGTGCCTTGTTTGAGCGTGATGAGGTTCGGTTCGATTTTTGTGACGTGGCCAAGGCGCACAATATTCTTTAACTGGCGCAAGGCGCTAAGTTCAGCCTGACTAATGGTGGCTCCGTGGAACATTTCGGGACGAGTATTTTTATCGATGCGAACAAAATACCCCGACTCCTCAAGCTTATTAAACATATCCTCAATGGAGTCCGCATTCGCAATAGATTCAAATTGCGCCGCTTGCGCGCCCATTGTGGAGTTGAAAAATTCGGATGTTGGCTGGGTGTTCTTCCTGTCGAGAAGCCAGGCATCACGTGAGACGACCCACTGAATTTTATCCGGATGAACACCCATCTCAAGCAACCAGAGAAGAGCATCAATACCTGTCTTGCCGCCACCAATAACGTTATAGGAATCAGCAGCTTCCTTGAGCTTGGGTAGGTTATTAAGCGGCATAAAGTTTACATCATCTGCAACCTCAAAATTAGGTTTATGGGTCGAGGGGACATTGGTTTTAAGATAAGTGCAGTCGACGAGCTTCTTATAAGTGACTTTATAGACTTCGCCGCTTAGTTTGTTTTCAAAGGTACCATTGCCTTTGTAATCGCACATCGGAAAATACTCGACACGGCCGGACGGCAGGAATTGATGGCGCATCACATCATCATAATAACTAAGCACATTTTGACCGGAGGCTAGACCCCCAAGGCCTTTATTCGTGCCGACTTTATCTTTCAGGCCCTGACTAAGCTCGCGTGAGCTCACACCATAAAAATTGGAAGGTTGGTGTAAGGTGACAAAGGGATAGGCGACGTTCCAATGTCCCCCTGGTTTTGCGAATCTGTCAACGATTATGATGGTGGCATCTGACTCCGTCAGCAGTGTATCGGCAAAGGCCATGCCCATCGCCCCGCTGCCAATTATAAGGTAGTCTGCTGAAATTTTGTTAGTCACGCCGTAGTTTTCCCAAAGTTTTATATGCAACTATATGCATATGGGTGCTATGACAAGACTAGCAGCACCGTTGAATTAGCACTTAATCAAATATTTCCATTTTTCTGAGAACAATCCCGTAGTTTGAGCGGATTATGGGTCCAGTGAATTTTAAGAACGCTATTAAATCTTATGAGCGCCACCTTCGCTTTGAGCAGCTTTCAAGCGCGGCGGATTACATGCGCGCGCGTGGTGTTTACCTCATTGGTTGGTCTTTCATCGCGGCGCAAATAATCAATCAGATCCAGATGTCCCTGGTCTATAAAGAGTGGACAGCTGATCACCTTATTTCGGCATCGAGCTGTGTTTTGGTTTTCTGCGTCATCAGCTCCTTGCGCTACACAAAAAATTTTACGGGATTCGCGTTATTCTACTCTGCAATTTTGTTGCTAGGTGTCCTTGCTTCTTCTTTCGACCAAAACACTGGTATTAACTCGGCGCTGCTGCCGCTTGTTTTAGCGGGCGCAGTTATGAATGGCTTTATCAGTGGTTGGCGCATGGTGATGGGGTATACGCTTGTGGCGGTTACGGTCGTGTGGTTACTTTATTTTGTTTCCTATATCGCATTTGTGCCCGAGGTCGTTGATAAAGAATTTTTGGCAACTCGAAACTTTCAACGCGCAATGCAAGCGTCTCTTGCCTTTATTCTTGTTTCGACCATTGCTGCGTTTTTCAGCCTAAATATGCATAAACTCTTTGGGGTTTTAGAAGGAAATATCAAGCGCGCGGAATCGGCGGATAATTCCAAGTCGCAATTTTTAGCTAATATGAGCCACGAGTTACGGACCCCGTTAAACGGGGTTATTGGCATGAGTGGCCTCCTTTTAAAGACTGAGCTGACGCCGCAACAAAGGCAGTATGCCGAGATTGTCAATCAATCGAGTCAAAATCTTGTAGCGATTATTAATGATGTCTTGGACCTCTCAAAACTCGACGCAGGGAGAATGATACTCCAAGAACACCCCTTTGACCTCATGAACATGCTAGGAGGTCTGGTCGCGTTACACCAACCCGCCGCGCATAAGAAAAACCTGTATATTGGTTTAGATTATAAACCGAATGTTCCCCACCGATTTGTGGGGGATGAGGGTCGCCTGCGACAAGTGGTGAATAATCTTATCGGAAATGCGGTGAAGTTCACTCAGAAGGGTTCCGTTATGATTTATGTCGACGGTGAGTTTTTAGAGGATGGTCGGGTTAATTTGGGCATATATGTACGGGACACGGGGATCGGCATTGCCGAGGAAAACCTAGGGCGCGTTTTCAACCGCTTTGAACAAGTTGACACCCGAATTGCACGTGACGTTCAAGGTACGGGATTGGGCCTAACTATCTCACGGGATTTTGTGATCGCCATGGGCGGGACTATGAGTGTCGTTAGTCAAGAAGGACACGGCACGACCTTTTATTTCAAACTGCCCTTACGTGTCGACAGGCGGGCTGTTCCCACCGAAGGCGCGTCCTCGGCCCACCGTGTACCGATCCCGTATGTTGAAAGACGCGCGTCCTAGAGTGGGCACCCTTTACTCATTGAGCATTATGGGGTTGCCAAAGCCTAGCTCTTTCAGTCCTTCAGCTTGTGTTTCTGCGTCCCCGACGACAAGGTAATTCATTGCATCTGGGCGAAGATATTTTGCTGTGAGACTTTTAAAATCATCTAATGTCATAGCTTCGATGGCTTTGGCATTTTGTGCACGGTAATCATCAGCATATTCATAGGCACTAATTTCGCCCAACATGCTGAGCTTATCGCGCAAAGTCTCATTTTTAAGGGCTTGGTTTCTCAATAAAGCGCCTTTCATTATGTCGAGTTCTTCCTGTGTGAAGTTCTTTCCATAATTCCCAACAATATCTCGGATCAGCTCTATCGACTCTTTTGTGACGTTTGAACGGACAGAGGAACGCACATTAAATGTCCCGCGATCTTCGGCGCCATTAAAGCGTGACCGGATGCCGTAAGTGTAACCTTTCTCTACCCGGAGTGTTGAGTTTAGCTTGGAGGTATAGATGCCGCCGAGGGGGAAGTTGATGGCTTCTGCCAAAGGGTAATCTTTATCTTTTGCCGTTAGCGATGGGCGCTCAATACGCAGCACCGATTGCTTTGCTCCCGGCACATCATAAAAATAGACTTTAGAGTCGGTTACAGGCTTTGCGGGGCCGGGGGTAACTCTGATGTCGTCTTGGGCAATAGCTGAGCCCGTACCAAACTTACTTTCCACGTTTTCAGGATCGTAATCTCCAACAATCCGTAGTTTTGCATCGCTGAGACCATAATACGCACTGTGAAAGGACTTCAGGTCGTCGAGAGTCACGACCTCTAGTTTTTCTTTGGGGCCGTAGCTTGTGTAGTGAAAAATGTTATCCGCGGGGTAGTTTAGTTTGGCGTTTTCGCGCGCTGAAATCGCATTCGGGTTTCCTTCGGATTGGGTTATGCTTTGGAGCGTTTTTGACTTTAAAAGCGCAAACTCTTCTGGGTCCCACCGGGGCTCATTCAGCATCTCCATAACAAGGCCAACTGTCTTGTCGAAATTACGTTTCAATGTTGTCCCGGTAATAAAAGTACCATTATCTCCGCTTGAGACAGAAATAGAAGAGCCAAGAGATTTAATAGCATCTTCTAGTTCAGCTGTTGTTTTATTCGCCGTACCTTTTTCGAGCATGTCAGCCGTTAGCGCGGCAACAGCAGGCTTATCAACGGAGCCATATTGACGGCCCGCATCTAAGCGGAGTGAAAAGTTGATGAGCGGAGTTTCATCGGATTGGATGCCAAACACTTGCATGCCATTATCAAAGGTGTCTCGCCAAATATCAGCTGTTGGAAGGGTATAGGCGGCGCCAAATTCTGGCTCGACTGTTCTGTCAAACGAAGAGGACGTTGTTTCCGTCAAGACACGAGCCGCAGGGTCAAAATCTGGCGCGGCGCCTTCGCCGGAAATTATCTTTTCTTCAACAACATTGGCTTTTACTGCGCCCTCTAGGGCAAGGTCCAGCTCGCCTTTAGGTGTGAAACTAACGGCTATGCTTGGCTTGTCTTTTACATATTTATTGTAAACGCGCATCACATCATCTGTACTGACCGCTTGGATATTTGCGATGTCCTTTTTGTAGAAACCAGGATCACCTGTGTAGACGTTATACTCGCCAAGCTGAATGGCTTTACCCAGAGCGCTTTGAACTTCGCCGTAAAAATCGACTTCGATACCGGCCTTTATACGGTCCAAGTCTTCTTGTGAAATGCCGTTTTGTTCGAAGCGCGCAAACCCTTTTTCGAGAGAAGGAATAAGGCCATCAATATCTTCGCCTTCATTTGGGGAGATGAAAAGATAAAGCTCGCCGGCAATTTCTTTGGTATAATTAAAACCTGAAACTTGAGAAGTGACTTTGTCCTCATCTATCATTACCTCATTCAGAGGAGCCCGTTTGCCTTCGGTTAGATAGCTCAGTAGAATATCAAGCGCATAAGCGTCTGGGTGATATTGTTCGACGGCGGGCCATGTCAGAGATAGCTGCGGGACCGTGGCAAAATTATCTTCGTGATAAAAGTTGAGACTTGCTTCCAAGGAACCTGGTTTCGCATCATAAGGAGGTATATCTTCGCCCCGAGGAATTTCGCCGAAATATTTTTCGACCATTGCTTTTGCATCTGCCTTGTCAAAATCCCCGGAGATTGTCACCGTGACATTATTCGGGACATACCATTTGTGATAAAAGTCCTTTACGTCTTGCAGAGTAGCAGCATCAAGATCTTCAAGGGATCCTATGACCTGCCAGTTATAGGGGTGCCCTTCAGGATAAAGCGCTTTGGAGACAATATAAAGATTGTGTCCATAAGGTTGATTGTCGACCCGTTGACGTTTCTCATTTTTCACGACTTGTTTTTCGTTATCAACGACATCCTGTGATACCGTATTGATAAACCATCCCAGCTTATCGGCTTCGGCCCATATGATTTTTTCCAAGGCATCTTTGGGCACCGCCTGGAAGTATTGAGTCATGTCATTTGTCGTGAAGCCATTTGTGCCATCTCCGCCAATGCGAGTATTCATTTCGTCCAGGCCGCCATAACCGAGGTTTTCGGAGTCCAAAAACAGGAGATGTTCAAACAGATGCGCAAACCCTGTCCGTCCGGGGACCTCACGACCAGAGCCGACATGTGCCGCGAGATCAATGGCAACAACCGGGTCGGAACGATCGATGTGAAATATCACGTCCAGGCCATTATCTAGCGTGAACTTTTCAAAACTCAGCTCAAGAGCAGAGTCTGTTTTCGCAACTTCAGTGATTTGAGGTGCGTCGAGAGCTGCTTCGGAACAGGCGGCGAGAGCTAATGCGCCCGCAGTAAGAGTGAGATTGCGAATTAAAGAAGACATAGTGGCACCTATCTGTTTTTGTGCCTGTAATGTGAAACAGATAAAGGCTTTTGTCTATGGGACACTGAGCCTACAGATCGAAACGTCCTTGCGAGGTATCTTTGTGAACATTTTGGGCTTCAAAAATTCGTCCATTCATAACAGCGAAAACGCCGAAGCCTAATGTTTGAGCAGCAATTATGGCTCCGCCAAGATTGAAACCAGCGTCGGATTTTCCAAGTGAATGAGGCCGCATTGCGCCCGTAAGAATGACGGTTTTGTCACCCACTTTCTCTTCCAAATATTTGGCGGTTAATTCCATCGTGCCAGTTCCATGGGTGATTACAATCCTATCCTGATTGGCTTCTAGAACAGCATTTAGAATTTGCGCGCGATCAGCCTCAGTCATATCCAGGCTGTCTTTTTGCATTAAAATTTGCGTAACGGGATGATAGCAGCGCCCAACGCGTAATATGTCCGTGACCTGAGTCCCGCCATCATCAGCGAAAATCAGGCCTTCTGTAACCGTGTCATGTTCTTTATCGAGCGTGCCGCCCGTTATGAGAATCAAAATGTCCATAAGGGTCACCTGATAGGTATTACTCTATAATATCATAGCTCATATTAACGGTTACATTGATTTCTTGCTCGCCGGCGGCGACAGGGGTGGAGCCTCCTGCAGAACGAGCCTCCATCGCATATGCCACTGGGCGAGGCATAGAGCTTCCGCCGCTCTCGGACAGTGATTTTAGCTTGCCGAGCTTCACGCCAGCAGCGGCGGCCATGCTTTCAGCCTTCTCACGTGCTTCGCGAATTGCGTCCTCACGGGCTTTGTCACGGGCGGCTTTGCTGTCCTTTATGGAAAATTGAACGCCATTAATGTTGTTCACGCCGGCTTTAACGAGAGCATCGAGCATTTCGCCAACATCATCCAAATTATAGGTTTTTGCGGAAACAGTATTTCGGGCTTCATATCCGTCAATAATTGGAGCCTGGCGGTTTTGGTAATTATATTTAGGTTGTAAGGATAATTGTGACGTGGTGATGAATTTCTTTTCAATACCCGCCGCGTCCAATTCGTCAAAAACACGGGTCATTTTAGTTGCATTGCCAATCATGGCCTCGCGCGCCGTTTTCCCTTGTGTCACAACGCCGGCTGACACAGTCGCCATGTCAGGCGCCATATTCGCAGTGCCTGTGGCAGAGACTTGTATTTTAGCCATAGGGGGCTCTCCTGCTGTGATATAAGTGGGGCCGCCAGAATTACACGCAGTTATTGTCAAAGCTGCAGCAGCCGTCAAAAATAGTGTTTTCATAAAGTCCTCCGTCGCCCGGACGCTATCATACAGGGTCTTTTTCGACAATGCGGATTAAGCCTTCTTGCGCTGTGGAGGCGATTAGCTCGCCATGCTGTGTATAAAAACTACCGCGTCCGAAGTCACGAGCGCGGGCTGAGCGTGGGCTATCTATGTGATAGTAAATCCATTGATCAACGCGAATCTCTGAATGGAACCACATCGCATGGTCAAGGCTGGCTCCAATTAGGCGATGCGTATCTCGATTCCAGATATGGGGCATCATGCCAACTGACATGAGTGCCTTGTCTGAGATGAAAGCGAGCAATGTCCGATGAGTAATCGGGTCGTCTCCGATGGCGTTGTTGAATTTGAACCAAAACCCAAATTCGGGGTCATATTCTCCGGGTGTCACAACCTTATGTAAATCCGGCGTTCGGACCTCTACGACGTCTTGGCTAAAGATCAGGCTCCTTTGTTTCAAGCCTTCGACAGAAATTGAAGCGTCTTTCTTTGCCAGTTTCTCTATATGTTCAATGTCAGGCAGGATTTTCTCGGGACCCACAATGTGCGAGGGTAAATCGATCTGATGGTTAAGCCCCTGTTCCATAACTTGGAACGATATTGAGGCGTTGAAAATTGCTTTGCCCTTTTGTTTCGCGACCACACGGCGCGTTGAAAAGCTACGGCCATCTCGGATGGGGTCAACTTCATATATAATTGGCCTTGTTATATCTCCGGGGCGCAGGAAGTAAGCATGCAAGGAATGTGGTCGGCGTTCCTCTTCAACGGTACGAACGGCCGCATTGAGAGCTTGTCCCAAGACCTGTCCCCCAAATACGCGCGGCAAACCCATTTGCAATGGCTCGCCACTGTAGAGCAAGCCATCAATCTCACTAACATGCATCTTGGATAAAAATTCTTCGAGCGTAAACATAGCAGGGATATTCCGCGTCTAGAGGCTGAAAACAAGCTTTACTTTTGCATGGGCTCTTTGCGAAAGTAACTTATGACAAATTCTTGGGAAGCCGAATTAGACGAACTCGCCAAACGGCAAAATCAAGCCGAAGAAATGGGCGGCGAAGCGAAACTGCAACGCCAGAAAGAACGGGGTAAGTTGAATGCACGGCAGCGCATCGATTTGCTGCTAGATGAGGGGTCCTTTCGTGAAATTGGCAAAATTGCCGGTAAAGGGAGTTATGACGCCAAGGGAGATTTGCAAAAATTTGTCCCATCGAATTTTATATTTGGCCGCGGAGATATTCAGGGGCGCCCCGTCGTGGCTACCGCTGATGACTTTACCGTTCGCGGGGGAGCAGCAGACGCAGCCATCCATCGGAAGTTCACCCAAGCTGAGCAGATGGCTCATGAGATGCGCTTGCCGCTGATTCGTATGATTGACGGCACGGGCGGCGGCGGTTCGGTCAAGATGATTGAGGATATGGGGTTTACCTATGTCCCATATGTGCCGGGCTGGGACCACGTCGTAAAAAATCTCGATACTGTGCCGGTGGTTGCGTTAGCACTGGGTCCTACGGCAGGGCTCGGGGCAGCGCGAGCGGTGGCCAGTCATTATTCAGTTATGGTCAAAGGGCTGTCGCAGATATTTACCGCGGGGCCCGCCGTCGTTGCCGCTCTTGGAGAGACACAAGATAAAGAAAGCCTTGGGGGATCTATCATTCATACCCGCAACGGCGTGATTGATGATGAAGCGAAGGATGAAGCTGAAGCCGTTTATATGGCTAAGCGCTTCTTATCTTACCTTCCCAGCTATGTGGGCGCAGATTTGGTGCGGGCGGAGAATAATGACCCTGTCACACGCGCTGATGAGAAACTACTCTCAATTGTGCCGCGAGAAAAATCCAAAGCTTATAATATGAGGCGTATCGTTGAAAGCATCGCAGATCAGGAGTCCGTTTTTGAAATGGGCCGCCGTTGGGGGCGGGGCGTTATAACAGCATTTGCAAGATTTGACGGATGGCCCGTAGCCGTGCTGGCCTCGGATCCTACGTTTTTAGGTGGATCTTGGACCGCGGATACGGCGGAGAAAGCTAAGAGATTTACAGCGCTCGCCGAACAATTTGGATTGCCCGTTATTCACCTTGTAGATAACCCTGGTTTTATGATTGGTCTAGAAGCCGAGCGCACGGCCACCATCAGGCGCGGCGTTGAGACGATGAATGCGATTTATAAATCCACTGTCCCTTGGGCCAGCGTTATCATCCGCAAGGCATATGGTGTGGCAGGGGCAGCGATGTCAGATCATACGCGGTTCCAATATCGGTTCGGTTGGCCGAGCGGAGATTGGGGAAGTCTGCCAATTGATGGCGGCGTAGAGGTGGCTTATCAGGCTGAGATTCAAGCCTCAAAAAATCCTGCGAAGAAGCTGCTTGAAATTAAAGAGCGCCTTGCTAAAGTTACATCTCCCTTCCGGACGGCCGAGCACTACGCTGTTGAGGACATCATAGACCCCCGAGAAACGCGTAAATTGCTTTGTGAATTTGTAAACTTGGCCATGCGTTAAATGAGGAAAACGTTCACAAAAAACTCACTCTACCCTGTTTATGTTGTCATGGGTGTTGCGGGTACAGGAAAGACCACGGTAGCTAAGGCGGTAGCGGAAAAACAGAATTATCTCTTTTTGGAAGGGGACGATTTTCATCCTCCTGAGAATATAGAGCTAATGTCATCTGGCCGCGCGTTGACTGATGCAAAAAGGTTACCTTGGCTGAAAGAACTTTCTTCTCGCGCAGTTGTGGATAGGCATAAGGGGACCGTCTTAGTAACCTGCTCCGCGCTGAAAGCTATTTATCGTGACGAAATTCGAAAACAGGTTCCGGATGCAAATTTCATTCATTTGCATGGGAGTTTTGATTACATAGCCAAGCTAATGACCCAGCGAGAAGATCACTTTATGCCAGTATCTTTATTGCAAAGTCAGTTCGATACGCTTGAATCCCTTCAAAAAGGCGAGCATGGAACTCTTGTCTCCATTGAAAATGGGTTCGAGGCGGTCATGAGCGAGGTTGGAGCCTACATAAATAACAGGACGTCTGCGTGAAAGTTTTAATTGTTGGCGGCGGGATTGGTGGTCTGACTGCTGCGCTTTGCTGTTTGCACTTCGGGCATGAGGTTACGATATTTGAACAAGCCAGTGCGCTTGGTGATATTGGGGCTGGTATTCAACTCCCACCAAATGCAATGAAAGTTTTTAAGGCTCTGGGAATTGATCATATCATAACTGAAAAGGCTTTCGAGCCAGAAGCGATTGAAGCCCGAATGGGCGAAAGTGGCCGTCCGATATTCAAGATTCCGCTTGCGCGAGATGCCGTCGAAATGTGGGGGGCATCTTATCTCCATATTCACCGGGCCGATTATATCAGCGCATTGAAAGAGGTTTTAGAGAACCTCGCGCCGGAGGCTCTGCAGCTGGGTGCACGCGTCGCAAGTTTCCGCGAAGTCGGTGCGGAAGTTACGCTCTCTCTGGAGGATGGGAGAGAGTTTCGGGGAGATATTTTGATTGGCGCGGACGGGATTCACTCGGCTATCCGCGAAAATTTATTTGGCGCTGATAGGCCCAATTTTACGGGTAACGTCGCGTGGCGAGCTGTTCTGCCGGTGACGCACCTTAAGTCTGATGTTCCTAACCCTACTGCGTGTGCTTGGATGGGGCCAGGACGGCATGTGGTAACCTATAGACTGCGTGGCGGGCAGCTAGTGAATTTCGTAGGTGTGGTGGAGCGTGATGATTGGAGAGAAGAGAGCTGGACTGACAAAGGAGACCTTCAAGACCTGCTCAGAGATTTTGAGAATTGGCACCCGGTCATCACTCAATTAATCAATTCAATTAATCCCGATGATCTTTTCCGTTGGGCATTATTCGATCGTTCACCCCTGCCGGAATGGAGTCGAGGGCACGTGACATTACTGGGTGATGCGGCGCACCCTATGTTACCATTTTTGGCGCAAGGCGCAGCGATGGCTGTCGAAGATAGTTGGGTGTTGGCGCGAGAAATTTCTCAGCAAGACCGCGCTGTTAAAGAGAGCCTAGAAATATATCAAAATATGCGTCTCTCGCGCACAAGCAAGGTTCAAGCAGCATCGAAGGGAAATATGAAAACCTTTCACCAGCGTCGCCGATTGGGTCAGATTCTGACCTATGGGCCCATGTGGCTGGCGGGGAAATTGGTTCCATCTATTGTCCATCGCCGTATGAATTGGCTTTATGGTTTTGACGTGACAGTAAGCTAAGGGTGATTGAAACCCAATGGTAGGGGGAGAGAGACTTGAACTCCCGACCAACCCGTTATGAGCGGGTGGCTCTAACCAACTGAGCTATCCCCCCATTGGTCTGAGAGCGGTCTATAGCGCGGTGAAAGCGGAAGGCAAAGCCTGAATTTGCGCTAAGTTAGAACTTTTTGCACGGCGCTATTCCAGCCTTTTATCAGGTCTTTTCGCGTCTCGGTATCCATTTTAGGATCAAAGTGCTTATCTCTTTGCCAATTCGCTTGCACCTCTTCTAGGGAATCGTAGAGACCTGCTTGCAGGCCTGCGAGGTAAGCTGCGCCTAGGGCTGTAGTTTCGAGCACTTTTGGGCGGTCGACAGGAATGTTTAGAACATTTGAAAGATGCTGAACCATCCAGCTATTATGAACCATGCCGCCATCAACACGCAGGGATTTAGGCGCCACGCCATCGTCGCTCATCGCTTTGAATAGGTCGTATGTTTGATAGCAGACGGACTCGACGGTGGCGCGGGCGATTTCAGGGCGGCCCGTATCACGGGTTAAGCCGAATATGGCTCCTCGCGCGTCGGGGTCCCAATGCGGCGCGCCAAGGCCGGTGAAAGCAGGGACAAGGTAAACGCCTTTGTTTGATTCCAAGCCTTCGCACATGGCCTCAGTCTCGGCAGCATCTTTAATAATCTGAATGCCATCGCGGAGCCATTGTACCGCGGCCCCAGCGATAAAAATAGACCCTTCAAGCGCATAAGTCGTCTTCCCGCTCAGGCGGTAACAGACAGTCGAAAGCAAGCGGTTTTTTGAGGTGATACAGTCAGCGCCCGTATTGAGGATTACAAAGCAGCCGGTTCCATAGGTGCTTTTTATGTCCCCTTTTGCGAAACAGCTTTGCCCGATTGCCGCTGCTTGCTGGTCTCCGGCAACGCCCAGGATAGGTATGGCTTCCCCCAAAATATCGGCATCCATGACGCCGTAGTCATCTGCGCAGTCTTTTACCTCGGGCAGAATAGAGGCAGGCACGTTAAAGAGGCGAAGAAGCTCGTCGTCCCAATTTTGACTGTGGATGTTGAAAACATTCGTTCGGCTGGCATTGGTCGCGTCAGTCGCGTGAGTCTTGCCGCCCGTTAGGCGCCAGATTAGAAAGCTATCAACCGTCCCAAAGGCAAGTTCACCATTTTTTGCGCGTCCTCTGGCGCCCTCAACGTGGTCTAAAATCCACGCGGCTTTGGTCGCGCTGAAGTAGGGGTCAAGTAATAGGCCTGTTTTAGCCGAAAGTTTTTCCTCATCAAAACGCGCTTTAATCTCGCGGCAGGTTTCTGCTGTACGGCGATCCTGCCAGACAATGGCGTTGTAAATAGCTTTGCCCGTTTTTCTATCCCAAACGAGCGTTGTTTCACGCTGATTAGTGATACCCAATCCGACAATATCGGCTTTTTCATCGCGGGCAAAGCGATAGGCTTTCCGCAGGGTTTTCAGCGTCGTATCCCATATGGCCTCGGGATCATGTTCAACCCAGCCATCAGCGGGATAGATTTGCGGAAACTCTTCTTGCGCTGTAAATAATACGTCTCCTCCAGGAGAGAAGACGAGAGTGCGAGAACTAGTTGTTCCCTGATCAATTGAAAGAATTACATTTGTCATATTGCTTTTTAAGCGTGGGTAGTGGATAGCGTCAATTCCTAAAATGTTCGAAAACGAAAATGAGCGTGATATGGCCAATTATGATCTGTTAATCATTGGAGGTGGCATTAATGGCACCGCAATAGCACGTGATGCGGCTGGACGAGGTCTTAAAGTTCTGTTGTGTGAGCGAGATGATTTGGCCAATCATACGAGCTCCAGTTCTACCAAGCTCATCCATGGTGGATTGCGTTACCTAGAATATTATGAGTTCAAGCTGGTCCGTCATGCCTTAATTGAGCGGGAAGTCCTGCTCCGCGCCGCGCCGCATATCATATGGCCCATGCGTTTCGTCTTGCCTTATGACAAAGGCCTGCGACCGAAGTGGATGCTAAGGGCAGGGCTCTTTCTCTATGATAGTCTGGGTGGGCGCGAAAAATTACCGGGCACGAAAATGGTCAAGCTTCACGAAGCTCCGCATAAAGGCGTGCTTGAGTCCCGATTAACGGAAGGCTTTGAATATTCTGATTGCTGGGTGGAGGATGCGCGGCTTGTGGTTCTTAACGCGCTGGATGCGGCGCATCGCGGGGCAGATATTCGTACGCGCACAGAAGTCCTGAGCATAGAAAAAGATGCGGCAGGCTATAAGGCTGAAATCCAGAGCGATGGCAAAACAGAAATCATTACGGCAAAGGGCTGCGTGAACTCTGCGGGTCCTTGGGTGGATGAAGTTCTCAAGAAAATTCAGCGGACCAAGAATGAGCAATCTGTTCGCCTGGTAAAGGGCAGCCATATTGTGACCAAACGCCTCTTTGAGGGTGACCATGCTTACATTTTCCAAAATGCCGATAATCGTATCATCTTCGCCATTCCCTATGAGCGGGATTACACGCTCATCGGGACAACGGATAAACCTTATCACCCCAGCGAAGGTAAAGTTAAAATCAGTCAGGAAGAGATTGAATATCTCTGTGAGGCGGCAAGTGAGTATTTTGAGAACGACATTACGCCAGCGGATGTTACTTGGACCTATAGTGGCGTGAGGCCGCTTTATGATGATAAATCAGAAGATGCCTCGGCCGTGACGCGGGACTATGTGCTCGACTTGGAAGAGTTCGCAGATGGCGCGCCTTTCATGTCAGTTTACGGGGGAAAAATCACGACATCGCGCAAACTCGCGGAACATGCGATGGAACAGCTCCAACCCTTTTATGGCTATAAAGAAAAAGGCTGGACAGAAACTGCCGGTTTGCCGGGGGGCGATATCCCTAACGCAGATTTTGAGGCCTTTTATGCAGGCATGCGAAAGCGCTATCCGACAATGGGTGAGGCTTTACTGTTGCGCTTATGTCATGCTTACGGGACACGAGTGACGCTTGTTTTGGGTGACGGAACGCCGGCGCCCGTACTTGGTCGACATTTTGGACAGGGCCTCTATGAGGTGGAGGCGCGTTACCTCATCAATCATGAATGGGCGACTTCCGCAGATGATATCATGTGGCGGCGCACCAAATTGGGCGTACATTTAAGCGATGCGGAAAAAGATGCATTTACGGAGTGGTTTAATTCGCATACCTCTTAAAGGATGGAAGGTTGGCCAATACCGTTAGGGCAAACGCTCGTTACATATATTGCATTTACCGCAATAATTATTGGGCGCTATTTTCTGATTGTCTGGCCGATACATTGGGCACTCTGGAAACGCCCCGCGGAAAAGGTAAGGGCGCGCAGGCTCTCTAAACGCGAGCCAACCGTTGCGACTATTCGCAATGAAATAAAGCTCTCTACCATTAGTGCTTTCATCTATGCCGCGCCTGCCGCAAT
This sequence comes from Hellea sp., assembly GCA_020629875.1. Lineage (GTDB taxonomy): Bacteria > Pseudomonadota > Alphaproteobacteria > Caulobacterales > Maricaulaceae > Hellea. The sequence goes on along the minus strand of JAHDCL010000006.1, from coordinate 237 downwards.
TGTTCTGGAAATGTGGAAGGCGGGCGGTACAGCCATGTATAGCGGCATGCCCGCAGGCCTAAGTGGATGGGCTTGGGTGCTTGCCAGTGCGTTCATATATCTCTTTGCGCAGGATACATGGTTTTATTGGACGCACCGCGTCATGCATCACCGCAAGCTTTTTAAATGGACGCATGAGGGGCATCACCGCTCCGTTCAGCCCACGCCATGGGCGAGTTTTTCTTTTGACGCGATAGA
>JAHDCL010000082.1 GCA_020629875.1 Hellea sp. | reverse complement strand
AGAACAAATATGGAACCTTTGATCAGCTATTCCGGGCTCGAGCTCACCCTTGTCGAGATTATTCTCGGCGCGGCGATGCTTTTGCTTGGCGCGCTAATTACGCTTATCTTCGCTCGGCGCGGAAGCGGGGCGGTCCAAAAACAAATGGAGGCGCAGGCCGCGCAAAGAGAAGCCAAGCTGGAAAACCATCTTGCCCAAATGACCGAGCGCCAGACAGAGCTTCAGGGCCGCCTTGCGCAAATGGCCGAGGACAGCGCCACACGCGAAACGCAGCTGCGCGAGAGTTTGGATAGCCGGCTCAATACTGTTTCCGAACGGGTTGGGAAATCTTTATCCGATACGCAAGACCGTAATTCCGCGAATCTGAAACAGCTTCATGAGCGCCTCGCCCTTATCGACCGCGCGCAGAAAAATATTGAAACCCTGTCTGGCGAAGTCTCGGGGCTGCAAAGCCTGCTATCCAATAAACAATCGCGCGGCGCTTTTGGCGAGAAGCAGATGCAGGATTTGATCGCCAATTATCTGCCTAAAAATGGTTATAGCTTTCAGCATACTTTATCGAACGGCAAACGCGTGGACGCCCTTATCCACCTGCCCGGTGATCAAGGCGATGTGGCGATTGATAGTAAGTTCCCAATGGAGGCGTGGCGCCGCCTCACCGAGGCGGATAATACCCCGGCCGAGGCCATGGCGGCCAAAGAATTTGCGCGCGATGTTCTGGTGCATATCAAAGCGGTGGCCGAGAAATATCTTATCTTTGGGGAAACACATGATGTGGCCATGCTCTTTTTGCCCAGCGAGGCGATCTATGCAGAGCTGCACGCCAATTTCCCCCATGTCATCGAAAAGGGCTTTAGCCAAAAAGTCATGATTGTCTCGCCGACGACATTTATGGCAACGCTGCATACGATGCGCGCCGTGATGAAAGACGCCGCAATGCGAGAGCAAGCTCATATTATTCAGCGCGAGGTCGGGGCCATGGCCAAAGATGTCAGTCTGCTGGATGACCGAGTGGCGAAACTGCAGACCCATTTCAATCAATCCACCGAGGACATTCGCAAAATCCGGATCAGCACCGAGAAGATTACCAAACGCGCTGACAAAATAGAAAGTCTGGATGTTCAAGAAGAAGCGCCGGCTTCAAACATTGCTGAGTTTAGGAAGCCGGCGTCGTAAAATTTAGGTTGTTGCGAGTTTTAAGAGCGGGTCTAACTTCCCGGCCCTATCCAGCGCAAACATATCCATCGCGCCGCCAATATGTATTTCGCCGATAAAAATTTGAGGTACTGTTCGCCCGCCATTTGAGCGCTTGATCATCTCGGCAAAGCGCTCCGGATCTTCGGCGACCTCATATTCTGTGAAGGTAACGCCTTTGGACTTCAACAGCGCTTTGGCACGCTGACAATAAGGACAGTAATCTTTGGTATAGAGAATAATTTCCGGCTGCATATCAACCTCCTATTTTTTACGTAAAAGCGCGAGATTAACGAGCGAGCCAATCAGCATCGTCACTGCGGCGATGAATAGAAAATGCCCAATTGTCGGAACATTAATTCCCAGCCACGGAGAAAGGTGAAACCCAATAGCGCCCAGCAGAAGTCCAACGCCGCCAAGTGACCCCAATAATCTGGTCCGCGGAATAAGAAGTAAAAGCGCAATGGAAATTTCGGCAAGGCCTGTGAAAATCTGGACATAAGGTTCAAAAAAACTAAACCCAGAGCGCTGGGCGATGGTCTCAAAGACGATATTTTCTGCTCCGAACTTTTGAACGCCAAAGAAGATAAATCCTATGGCCAAAACTATACTAAGCGCCAGTGAGATTTTTGAATTGGACATTCGTTTTTCCTCCGATTTGGGTGCGGGTAAATATCCCGCAATTTTTGAAACGCTCGCCATTATAAACTCCCGCCGCCCCACAGGACGGAGTAAGCTTCACAATGGATGAGTACACTGGAAAAATTAGCAAGTGAAACACCATTAGGTACAATATAGTCTTGAGTGCCTTTGTTAGACTTTAATCTACCTAAAGTCACAGCTCCATCAAGGGCCGTTTTTCCGGTGACATCACCAACCGTTTGCGGGGATAAAAATACTTTGAGGTCGGGACCATTTTTGGTTTTAAAACGCTCGGAAAAACGAATGATGGTTCTTCCGTTTTCCTGAACAACGCTCCAATCGCCTTTTATGTGATACTTCTTTTTGGTGAAGGTCTGCCCCGAATATCCCGGTGCGTTTACCTTTATAATTGCAGCATTGGATACGGCCGGCGCGGCGTAGGCCAATACAGGAGATAACGCCAGAAGCGTAAATGCAGTAACGCCAGTCGTTGTTAACAATGCGTCTTTGATCAGTGTCTTTACTCTCATTTTAGTCTCTCTCATTATTGACCAAACGGTCAATTAATAGTTAAATTTTAACCCGTTAATGAACGGGAACATTCATCGTTTAACATACTTGACCATTTGGTCAATAATGTTGTAATCACACATTCGTGAGCTTGAAAGGAGAGCCATCATGGCCCGCCAACGTGAATTTGACGCAGATGTTGTTCTAGATGCGCTGCGCAATGTATTTTGGGAGCATGGTTATGAGGGCACATCTTATGCCGATATCATGGCCGCGACAGGTTTAAAAAAAGGGAGCCTCTATGCCGCCTTTGGAGATAAGCGCGCCCTGTATCACAAAGCCATCGCTCGCTATGATGATCAAATTGTAAGCGCTGGCGTGAAGATGCTACGCAATGAGACACTCTCGCCGCGTAGGCGAATTGAAAACCTCATGAACGGCCCCGTAGAGACGGCAGGGACCCGCGAAGGCAGATTGGGATGCCTGCTTTGCAATGCGGCAACCGATCAAGCCTCCCTGGACCCCGCAACGGAAAACGCTGTGACTCAGTCGATGGCGCGCATGAGGGAGGCAATTAGTTTCGCAATTAAAGACGCAGAAAAAGCTGACCATATCCTAGCGGCGTATTTCGGCGCACGGGTTTTGGTGAAAGCAGGCATGCAAAAAGAAATGCTGAAAACTATAAGAGATCAAACCCTCGCAATACTTTGAACTGCTCTCCAGCGCTCAGGTAGTTAATGCCTCGAGGGCTTTATGTTCCTTATTATGGGCAGCCAAATCTATAGCTGCTTTTAGAATGATAAGTAGGACGACAGCCAGTACCGGCTCGCCAAAACTTTGTACCAAAAAGCCGCCAAATAACACGACAAGATGCATGACAAATACGCGGCCATAAGGCTGCATCATTTGTGTGTTGGGCGTTCGGTCCAAATACTCTTTTTTGCCGTAAAAGTTTATCAGCATAGAAAATATATGACTCAGCAAAAATGATAAGGCTGTCCACATAATCGGACCGCCGTTTTTTAGCCCAGACAGAAGTGACTCAGCACCAAATATTTCCTTCAAAAATTCGCCATGCCCCCACGTAAACATACCGTAATGCACAGTAAAGAAACACGCCGAAAAGAGATTGCCAAGTATAAACAGACCAGTTGCCGCGCCGGATTTTCGGACTGACAGAATTTTTATGACATTCAAAGTGCCTATCACAACACTCTCTAGCCAATAAAGAACCAAGATCGTGACGGCGTCCCACCCAAATAAAAATATCCCGAACAGCGGAATGGCATTCACTAAAATGAGAAAAGCCGCGGATGATGTGAACTTAAAAGCCATGGCTAAAAGGGGCGGCGGCTTTTCATAGCAGCCGCGATAGTTCCGTCATCAAGGAAGTCTAGTTCCCCGCCTACGGGCACGCCATGGGCGAGCCGGGAGATTGTGACATCCGTTTGTTCTAAATGATCAGTGATATAATGCGCGGTGGTCTGTCCATCGACGGTCGCATTCATCGCTAGGATAACTTCCTTAACCCCATCCTGTTTGGCCCGTTCAATAAGGCCCGCAATATTCAAATCCTCAGGCCGAACGCCATCTAGCGCTGAAAGTGTTCCCCCAAGGACATGATATTGACCCCGAAAGGCGCCAGCGCGTTCCATCGCCCATAGATCGCCGACTTCTTGCACCACACAAATGGTCGTCATATCTCGTCCAGGAGCGACACATATGTGACAAGGGTTTTGGGCATCAACATTGCCGCATATTCCGCAGGTAGATATTTTTTCTGCCGCTTCGGCCATCGCTCCGGCCAAAGGTCGCATCAAGCCATCGCGTTTTTTTATAAGATCAAGCGCAGCGCGCCGCGCCGAGCGAGGCCCCAAGCCCGGCAGCTTTGATAGCAAAGCAATAAGGCGTTCAATTTCAGGACTAACAGTGGATGCCATATTCGCAAACTCTCTCGATTCGTCTCCAACCTAACGAAGCTTTGTCCAAAGTTTAAGGGAATTGTCGCAAGAGCTTCATCACACATTCAACGGATTGTCATGACCCTGGGTTAGTTGCGGCGCGAAAATCGAAAGGAGATTTCATTATGCTAAAACCAACTCTGTTTTTGGCCACAATTTTATTGCCGCTAAACGCTTTTGCCTTCGACAATATCGAAATCAACCGTAGCGATGTGCCAATCGCTGCGCTCAAGACAGCCGAACATTTTGCTCCCGGCGTAATCTTCACGCGCTACGCCTATGAAGATGAGAACGGCACGAAGGTCTATGAATTTGAAGCTCACGATGCGGATGGACGTCATATCGAAGTTGATGTTCTCGCCGATGGGACATTGCAAGAAATAGAAATGGAGAAGACCGAAAATGAAGTTCCTATGTATGTCTTGATGGAACTATCAATTACCCAGCCCGATTTTGTTCCGACTTTCATTGAAGCCTCTATCAGGCCTACAGGGGAAATCGTCTATGAATTTGAAGGAATGGAGCACGGGGAGCCCGCCGACTATGAAGTCCTTGATGATGGACGAAGCGTGCAGCTCTTGGCGGGAAGCTAATAGCCTGCCGCCGCGGATTTAGGACCGCGCGGATCTGCAGATCCCAAGGCAACACCCTGCCCTTGGCCAACCGAGTTTACACGGCCCAATACCGTATGCGCGTAATTTCCAAATTGGTCTTTGGGCAACTGGTGTCCCATTGCGGACAGACGGTTAAGCGTGTCGCGGGAAATTCCGGGTTCTGTAATCACCACATCCGGCAGCCATTGATGATGGATGCGGGGCTTATGTACGGCTTCCGCTAGGTTCATATCCCATTCGACGACATTTAAAACCATTTGAAGAACGGAGGTAATAATCGTTGAGCCCCCGGGGCTGCCTGTGGCCAAAACAACACCTCCATCTTTTGTGACAATCAAAGGCGTCATTGATGAGAGTGGTCTTTTGCGCGGCTGAATTTTATTGGCCTCTCCGCCAATAAGCCCATATCCATTAGGTGATCCGGGTTTGGATGAAAAGTCATCCATTTCATTATTCAAGAGAAACCCCGCGCCATCAACACTATAACCGCTACCATAGGAAAAGTTCAGCGTATAGGTGACGGAAACCGCATTTCCCGCTTTATCAATAACCGAATAATGAGTGGTGTTCACGCTTTCATAAGGCAGCTTGGCACCGGGAGAAATCTCGCTGGATTTAGAGGCTGCATTGGGCGAAATGCTTTCGCGTAAATCATTGGCATAACTTTGCGCCGTCAGCTCCGTCACAGGAACATCAACAAAATCCGGGTCCCCCAAATATTTGGAACGATCCGCATAAGCGCGGCGCATCGCTTCGATAAGTTTATGCAAATAAGCGGCGCTATTATGACCATCAGCCTGAAGGTCATATCCGCTCAGAATATTTAGCATTTGCACGATATGTACGCCGCCAGAAGAAGGCGGGCTCATGGCGTAAATTTTGTTACCTTTATAAAGACCCGTCACCGGCCTACGGATGACGGTTTTATAATTCGCCAAATCCTCATGCGTGATGACACCGCGGCCCTCTTGCATCTCGGCAACAATCAAGTCTGCTGTTTTGCCAGCGTAAAATCCATCCGCACCGGATCTCATAATCCGCCGCAAGGTCTTTGCGAGATCGGGTTGATAAAATTTTTCTCCGGCCTTGCGGTCAAGGAAATATTTCACAGAACTCTCATCCACAGAGAGCTGCTCCCGGCTATCCTCTAGTCCTTCGGCCATAGCATAGCTCATAGGGAATCCTTTCGCCGCTAGGCGAATGGACGGCCCCATTACTTCGCGGCGCGTCATCGTGCCATATGTCTCCAGCGCTTCGAGCAATCCCATGACGGTACCAGGTACGCCCGCTGATAGCCGCGAATATTGCGCCAGCTTATTATCCACCTCGCCATCAGCGCCCAAATACATGTCCCGCGTTGCGGCAGCAGGCGCCATTTCGCGAAAGTCCAAAGCAATGACCTCGCCCGTCTCTGCAAGATGCACCATCATGAAACCGCCGCCGCCAAGGTTACCTGCCTGAGGGTGTGTCACGGCTAATGCAAAGCCTGTCGCAACAGCAGCATCAATGGCATTGCCGCCGCGCGCGAGAATATCGCGTCCAACCTCAGCGGCGATGCGGTCTTGCGCCGAGACCATGCCATTATTCGCCATGACAGGATGATGTATCGCGTCATAGCTCATCAGCGCGTTTCCTCCGGGATTATCCTTAGCCAGAGCCGGCGAAAGGGCCGTAAGCGAAATGACGGACGCAAGTAAAAGGGAACGCAACATAATAAACCTTCTCATGTTCGGTTCCATGCTGTCAGATTTTTGCACCACCGAAAAGCTGAAAGTTATATTGGGCGCTTTCAATGGCCCCTGCCGCTGACAAATCCATCACGGAACGCGTCGTCATGTGATTTGCGCGAAACCCCTGAGCCGGATGTAACCGAAACTGACAGCAAAATCCGTCATTCTGAGACGGACTCGCATCGCCAATCACCCGCAGACATAAGCCATGGCACTCAATCGAGATATTTATATGAGGGTATTCCGGCTTAAGGCGCGTCAGCAATAAGGCTCTGTTTTTAGCATGTGTGCCATCAATGGCATCATAACTTCCCAGAGATTTATTTTGATAAATTTGCAAGGCTTGCGCCTCTAATGCCCTCATAAAGTCCAACATAAAGCCTCACTCGAAAATTCCGAGATCAGGTCGAGGCCATGGGGCCTGCTGTGGTCTTCGTCGGCAGATGAGGGCTAGATTTATTTGGCCAGTAAATTCAAGACATCCTGTAAAACATGGTTAATATCGCGTTAAGCCATCTTAATCAGAGCGCCTGAGCAAGCGTATAAATATCCTCTCGCGCTTGACCGTAATCATCATTTTTTGCCCAAAGCTCTAACCCAATCGGGCGCTCATACCCGGCGGCACGGCACGCCCGAATGACGTTTTTATAATCTATTTCTCCCGTTCCGGGTTGATGGCGATCAGGGCTATCGGCGAGCTGCATGTAACCAATTTGGTCTTTACCGCGCTGTAAATTTCCGATGAGCTCCCCTTCATGTCGCTGCATATGAAACAAGTCCCAATTCATTTTCACGAAAGGCGAATTAATATGCTCGCATATCCTGAGCGCCTCTTTGTGGCCGTAGATAAAATGCCCAGGGTGATCATATGGGTTAAAGGGTTCGATTGCGGCGTAAATTTTCGCCTCTTCCCAAAGTTCAGCCGACGCCGCAAAATGATCTCGGTAAGATTTAAGCGCATCTTCATCCGCAATCCCATCAACATTTTGATGCCCCGTAATCGTGACAATATCCGTATCCAGAATTTGAGCGTTATCAATGGCGCGTTTTACATTGTCTAAAAACTCGCGGCGCACATTCTGTTTCGCGAGGGCCGGTGCATCGCCGACAATCTGCGCGACTTTCACCCCGGCATCCCCCGCGAGCTTCGCGAGGGTCTTAGCCTTACGTTCCCAGCTATCAATGAACCAGAATTCTATATGGGTAAATTCATTCCGCGCCGCCAGGTCAAAGCGCTGCTCAAAAGGCGCGTCTCGCCACCAACTTTCAATATTGACGGCGAAGCCCGCAAAGGCTTTTCGGTAGTTTTCGGGCGGAATAACAGCCTGCGTTTCAGAGCTACCGCAAGCTGCTAAGGTCGCCCCCGTCACGCCTGCGGCGATTAGCTCTCGCCTGTTCATGAGGCTAGCGCATCTTTGGCCATTTTTGTGATGGAGACATAATCCAACTTCCCCGTACCCAGCACGGGGAGCGCCTCTACTGAGATAATTTTCTTAGGCACTGAAATTTCCGGCACGCCATGTGTTTGCGCCCAAGTCAGCAATTCCCGGCGAGGCGCATTTGGAGCCTCGGTGAGCAGCACAATCTGCTCTCCGCGTTTTGGATCGGGCACAATCGCGGCGGCATGCATATGATCTGGCCAGACAGCGGAGGCGCAATTCTCAACCACCATCAGCGAGACCATCTCTCCGCCAATTTTAGCAAAGCGCTTAATCCGCCCGCGTATAACATAATGCCCGTCATCATTAACGGAAACCACATCACCCGTATCGTGCCAACCGCCCTCAAGCGGAACAAGCTGCCCCGGATTATCGGGAGAGATATAGCCTTTCATAATATTTGGGCCGCGCACCCAGAGCTGCCCGCCCTCCTCCAACCCTTCGACGGGTTCGAGCCGCGCTTCAATACCCGGGAGCATTTTCCCAATGGTCCCCGCTTGGATATCGCCGGGTTGATTGGCCGCTAAAACGGGGGCGCATTCCGTCACGCCGTAACCTTCTAGCACTTCCATATCAAAGCGCTGCTGCGCGGTTTTTCGCGTTTCCTCGCGTACGCGCTCCGCGCCGCACACCGCAATCCGCAGAGAGTTCAAGCCGCCATCTTTACTCGCCCGCATATATTGTTGCAGGAATGTATCTGTCGCAAAGATAACCGTCGCGCGCGTTTTGAAGATACGTTTAGCAATCGTCTTGGTTTGGAGCGGGGATGGATGCAGGACAACTTTGCGCCCACTAAAAATAGGCCATAGTGTTCCCGCCGTTAACCCATAACAGTGAAAGGTTGGGAGCGGATTAAATATAATATCATCCTCTTCCAGTTCCACATGCTGTTCAATTTGCTCAATATTGGCGAGGATATTGGCATGGGTGAGGACGACTCCTTTGGGGTTTCCTTCGGTGCCTGAGGTAAAGAGAATGACGCCGGTATCTTCGGCGGCGGATTTAGGTACAAAGAGCGAGGGGATGAGCGGCCCAAAAATGGCGCGCATCTTAGCACTAATTCCAATCTGTTCTTTCAAATCCTCTAAATAGAGAATGGTCGCGAATTCAGACAGCTGCTCTATCAGCTTTTCAAGGCCCGCAATTTCAATAAATTTGCGCGCGGTCACAATCGTATCAAAAGGCGCGGTATTGGCCGCCGCTTTCAGGTTCTTCATCCCCGCCGTAAAGTTGAGCATAGCCGGCACGCGTCCCGCCGCATGAATAGACAGAAATGCGATCACGGCCCCTGCCCCTGTTGGCAGAAGAATACCGACATTTTCATCCCCGCGTGTCGCGCTCTTTATCGGGGCCGAGAGCGCAAAGGCCGCGCGAGATAAATCTGCATAGCGAAACGTTTTCCCGTCGCCATCAATGATGATTTCTTTATCACCCCCATGCGTTTTGACGGCATCCAAAAACGCCCAAAACAGATCACGCTGTGTACGTTTATGCGCCTGCGCAGA
>JAHDCL010000081.1:5951-9789 GCA_020629875.1 Hellea sp. | reverse complement strand
CCCTAAGACTTGCGCATGAGCTGAAGGAACTTGCGGATTCTGGCTGCGTTGGCGCCAATGTCGGATTTCCCGACGCGGCTGATAGAGCGTATATCTACGACAGACCCTCCGCCTTCTGATGGGCGAATGCGAATGACCACATCATCCTTAAATCCATACCAAAAGGTCGTGTCGGTTGCTTCGAGGATACCCCCTTCAACATTCTCAGACTTTAACGTCCACCCCAATTGCTTCACCGCGGCTTTCGCCTGTCCAAACACCACGGCTGGGTCATCTTCAAGGATAAGCGGGCGAATATCGGCATAGGCTTCCGCTTGTGATTGAAGAACAGAGACGAGCGTGCCCTCTGGCTTATCTTTTTTGCCAATATACTCCACCGTATTCACGCCCTCGACCTTTGCGCGTTCGGATAGAATAACCTCTGTAAAGCTCGGCACATCCTGCGTGTCCGTTGTAATGTCATGGATAAAGGGGAGCGCGGCGGCAGTCTTTTTTATTTTCGCGCCATGAGCGAGGCCAGCCGCCCCCAATAGCAGCGCCAATGCTGACACAAGAAAACCTTTGCGCGGCTGAATAATGGCGGCCAGTAAAAGCCCAATAAGGCCTGACAACGCCAGAAGCGGCAACAGGATCGGCGCAAATTTAAAGTTCAATCCTAATCCCGCTTTCCAATCCCAAAGTCCAAATTTCACGCCCAGCGTAGACACCAAGAAAAATAGCGGGACGAGTATAAGCAACGCCAAGACAAGCTTGTGATACCAACGCCTCGCCTTTCGGCGTTTTTCGCCTTTTACGCTGTGCTCTGTTTTAATGATTTCAATCGACATTAGTTTTCCTCACGCCCTAGCTGGCTGGCAGATTTGAGAGGACATAAATCACAGCCGCTCCAATCACCAGCAGAATAATCGCAGTTTTCCCTGACAACAAACCGCCATCTCCGCGCTGCCCCCAATCATCCGAGCGATTGCGATTTTGATCCATATTCCGTCCGCGGCGCCCGCTCTGCACCGGGTTTTTATGAGAGGCTCTTCTCTTGGCTCTCTCTTTCTTCAGATAACTCGCAGCGACGCGCCCGCCCTGTGATAATCCACCCTGAGATACCCCACCCTGAGACATCCCGCTATTTTCCCCCCATGGGGTCGCTTGGCCTTTACGTTTTAGGCTTTCTCTGCCGCGCTGGGTTGGACGTTTCTCTTCATAGCGGTTGACCTTGGCGCCGCCGCCAGAATTAGAGCTCGCCTTGCTGAACCCCCTGAAAATATTGAACGCAATCAGCGCGATAAAGAGAAAGGGTAATAATTCCATACCCGCACCCTAACCTGAAATGCCCTACGGATAAAGCCGTGTCTTCGCCCAACCCTCCCCATCTGGACGAAAAACAATTCGGTCATGTAGGCGAAATGCACCATCTTGCCAAAATTCTATATATTCAGGCTTCACGCGCCAGCCATACCAATGATCGGGGCGCGGGACATCCTTGCCCTCGAAACGGCTTTCAATTTCGGCTGTTCTCGCCATAAGAGCCGCGCGGTCCGCCACCGGGCGCGATTGATCAGAGGCCCAAGCCCCAATACGAGATCCGCGCGCGCGCGATGCAAAATAAGCATCAGATTCCGCAGGGCTCACTTTCTCAACAAGACCGCGCACGCGGACTTGGCGTTTCTGGCTTTTCCAGTGGAAACATAGCGCCGCTTTGCCCTGCCCGCGCAATTGCTGTCCCTTAGCGCTTTGCTCATTGGTATAGAAAACAAACCCCCGCTGATCGATGCCCTTTAAGAGCAATATCCGCACATCAGGTAATCCGGTCTCGTCCACAGTCGCCACGGACATCGCATGGGGGTCGTTGGGCTCAGTCTCTGCGGCCTTGGCAAGCCATGTTTCGAACAAGGCAATCGGCTCTGCCGAGTCAATCCAGCTCAGATCTCGAGACCCATCGGCAGCATAGTCTTCGGCGCTGGGCGTATTTGGAATTACAGTTTTGGACATTTTATCTCACTTCACCTGCTGAAAACGAAAAATTAACCATGTCTTTCAGCGACTTATTAACCCTATAGGCCCTAAGTAAACTTACGTTAAGTATAATAATTAGGTTTGTGGGAACCTTTACCAATTGGGAAACTAGAGAGATGACACGTCAGCAAGCCTTACTCGCCCTCGGTCTTTCCATGTCAGCGCGTGAAGCTGATATCCGTGCGGCGTGGCGCAAAAAGGCGAAGTTTTTTCACCCCGACAGTCCCTATGCCAATGTGCAGGCCTTCTTCCAGGCCAAAGAAGCCTATCAGACTTTGATTCCGCCAGCGCCCAAAGCTTTTCGCGTTCAGGCCAGAAGCCGCGCCTTTTAAAAAAAGCACTTAGGCCGCTTCCCCGAATCTTTTTGATTTCATAGGGTTCGCTTAGAAAACGATTCTTAAGCGAAAGCCCCGCGCCATGGCAAAACTCTATTTCAGCTTTTCTGCCATGAATGCAGGGAAATCTGCTATTCTCCTGCAATCCGCCTATAACTATCACGAGCGCGGCATGCACACGATGTTGCTCAAGCCGCAGCTGGATAATCGCGACGCCAAAGCCGATCATATCGTCTCACGCATTGGCCTGAATGCCGTGGCTGACCTGTTCACGCCAGAAACAGATTTGGAGAGCCATATCAAGGCCTCCCATAACGCTAAGCCTATTGATTGCGTGCTCCTCGATGAGGCGCAATTCCTGACACCTGATCAAGTTTGGGCCCTGGCGAGGGTTTCCGATTACACCAAAATTCCCATCATGTGTTACGGCCTGCGGACCGATTTTAAAGGTGAGCTTTTCCCGGGCTCAGCGACACTCCTCGCCATTGCCGATGACGTGCGCGAAATCAGGACATTATGCTGGTGCGGGCGCAAAGCCACCATGACCCTACGCTTTGACGAGAGCGGAGATGCCATCACCGAAGGCGAACAAGTCGAAGTCGGCGGCAATGAAAAATATATCAGCCTGTGCCGCCGTCATTGGAGCGAGAAGAAAACCTCCCGCTAAGTCAATATTCAAATGTCAAACAGCTCCTACCCGAATCTCGCGCAGGACTATAGGCTCACGCAAAAGGCTTGCGCGTGATAAGTTTTGCAAGTTTCAGGATATTCTCAGGCCTTAATCCGGCGATAATGGCGCCGCGCATGATATGGACTTCTGTAAGCACCCCATAGGGCCTTGCAAAGTAGCGGCACTGACCGCGAGCCATAACAATTCCGCGCGGCCAAGGTTCAGTCCGTAAATCTTGGTGCGGCCCCAGCGATAAATGCGGATCATCCATTCCAAATATTGCGTGGGCGAAAGATGGTCTGTCTTTGTGCTTTTCTGATAGCGCAGAAGATTAAAGTCATCCTCATCATCATAGCCGCGCCTTCTCAAGCGCCGCAAACGCCGCGCAAGCGATCGGCTGACCCGCAAAGCGCAAATAGGCGCGGCGTGACCTTTAGGGCTCGGCCACAACACGATATGCTGGCCCAAAGACGCCTCCCTCTTTGGAAGCGCAGAGAGACAGTACATCACATAGCCGCCCATCCACGTCCAAAAAGCCACCGCTAAGTCGAAGATGCTCGCAGGGCCAACCACGCCTTGCGGAGATGTTGGTCGGGCCACCTGTGGGCCCGAAACACACCCCACCGAAAAATCGGTCGGCTGCGCCTGATATGTCAAAGCCTCAAACTTCACATTTAAGACAATAGAGTTTTTGGAGAAGAGCTAGCAGACATCTCTTGAAATGACGCGTCTTCGGAGCTTTGGAATGGCTTTAACCAAGGATAGATCGGGTAAATAACCCAAAAGAGGTTATCAACCGAATGTCTTTATTTGGGCGATTTTA
>JAHDCL010000081.1:0-5851 GCA_020629875.1 Hellea sp. | reverse complement strand
TATTTTGGGCGTTTAAGGACACTCATCTACGAGTCGCCTCGCCCCATATCGGCCGAATGTGTGGTGTTTAATCAAGACCCGTATTTATTGAGCTGCCCCGCTAGCAAATCAAAGAACCCTTCCGCATCGACCTTATAGGCCCAGAGGCTGTTTTTGGGCAGGTCTGTGGCATACCAGAAATCGACGGATGTATGGCCGCGGGTTAGGTCCGACTCCGCTTCAATCCTGATATTGCATTCCTTTAGGTCAAAGAGTTCCGGCTTGAGGATATAGGCCATGGTACAGGGATCGTGGAGCGGGGCGCCATTGCTGCCATATTTTTCGGCGTCATAGCGCCCATAATAGGTCAGCAAATTATAGGCGGTTTGGGCGACTTTATTGTCCACGGCCTTGATGCGCGCGAGCACGGCATCCGAAGATAAAACTTGGTGCGTCACATCGAGTCCAAAGACAATGCATTTACAGCCGCTGTCAAAAACCATCTGCGCGGCATGGGGGTCGACATAGATGTTAAATTCCGCGGAAGGCGTGATATTCCCCCCCTCGCGCAGCGCCCCGCCCATCAGGACAATCTCTTGGATTTTGGGAATAATCGCCGGCTCTTTTTGTAGCGCCGCCGCGATATTGGTAAGCGGCCCAGTCGGGACAAGCGTGATGGAATTATCCTCCGCCGCCATCAGGGTTTCGATTATGAAATCCACCGCATTTTGATCTTGGGCTTTTAGGGTGGGTTCGAAAAGTTCGACACCTTCCAGGCCTTCGCGGCTATGGACTTCTTCGGCGGTCACGAGAGGAAGCTTTAGCGGGGCAGCGCAGCCCTCATAGACCGGTACATCTGTGCGGCCCGTAAGCTCACATAAAAGCCGCGCATTACGCGAAACCTTATCCAGTCCGACATTTCCGGCGACGACGGTGATGCCCAAAATTTCATAGTCATTGGTAGGCGGCAGCGCCAAAAACAAATTTATGGCGTCATCTTGGCCGGGATCACAATCGATAATGAGTTTACGTGTCATGGCTTTCTAATAAACAAGTTAATTCAAATGAGAACAGTTGATTAGCCATTCGCTTTCAATTATGCGGCCCCAAAGGAAAAAAGCATGGAAAAACTATTTGTCAGCGCAGAGGAATTATTAGCCGATTCCTTCGAACTCGGCCTTCAGATTTTTGAGAGCGGATATCGCCCGACCTTTATTGTTGGCGTTTGGCGCGGGGGTACGCCCGTCGGGATTGCCGTTCAGGAAGTTCTGGATTTGCTCGGCTGCAAAACGGATCATTTCGCCATTCGCACCTCGTCATATTACGGCATGGATAAGCAGTCCAAAGAGGTTAAAGTCTTTGGCCTACAGCACCTTGTCGATACGATTAATGTCGATGATAATTTGCTTATCATTGATGATATTTTTGATAGCGGGCGCAGCATTGATGCCATCATCAAGACACTGGGCGAGAAATGCCGCCGCAATACACCCGACGATATTAAAGTGGCGACAGTTTATTATAAACCCAATCGTAATGCGACGACCCGCGTGCCTGATTTTTATCTCCACGAAACTGATGAGTGGACGGTTTTCCCGCATGAAATGGACGGCCTTTCGGTTGAGGAAATCCGCGCAACCAAGCCCCTGCCAGAGCGCATTTATAAATTATTGCCTAAAGCGTAGCGCCCAGCGCTTTATCAACATCAGCGCGGTATGGCGTGGCGGCCTGCGTGCCTAATTTCGTTGTTGTTAGCGCCCCAACCGTGCACGCAAATTCTAGCGCCTGCTGAGGCGTTTGCCCTTCCATCAATGCCGTGGTGAGCGCAGCGGCAAAGCTATCCCCTGCCCCTGTTGTATCTACCACGTCAACTTTGGGCGGGGCGGCCTCGGCGATGATTTTTCCTGCCTTTAAGAGCTTAGCTCCCTTAGATCCGAGGGTTATGGCAAGCTGGCCTTCATAGCCTTGGAGCGCGCTCTGGTAAGCCTCATATTCCCCTTCATTGACGATGATTAGTGAGGCATGCGGCAGGAGTTTTTCCAGCCCCTCGACCACGGGCGAAGCATTAATGGCGACGAAGCCTTCAAAACCGTCAATCGCGGCCTGAATGGTCTCGAGCGGGATTTCAAATTGCGTGATAATTCCATCCGCATGGATGGGCGAAATCTGTGCGGGTTTAAACGCATCATTCGCGCCCGACGCCACGGCAATCTGGTTTTCCCCATCATCGGCAACATTAATAAAAGCGAGCCCTGTATGGCTGTGTTCAATCGTGACAAGCGCGCTCAGATCTACGCCGCCCTCTTTCAGAAAGCGTAACGCTTGCGCCGCATAGTCATCATTGCCAATAGCGGCTCTCAACTCGACCTGCGCGCCAAGGCGCTGCGCGGCCAAGGCCACATTCGCGCCTTTCCCCCCCGGCAAAGATTCAAACCGGCCTTGCGCAATAGTTTCGCCTGCGCGCGGTAAGGTCTTGGTTTGGATAATCATATCCAAATTCACCGACCCCAGCGCGCAAATTTTGATGGCTGTCATATTTTCCTCTTAAATCTCGACTAACTGTAATCCATGCAAACGTTTTTTCAAAAGACGTTTTCGACTCACTCAAAAATATGCTAACGAAGCCGACCGCATACTGGAAAATATAATGATTACGATAGACCCAATTAGCTTTAATCTTTGGAAAACCGATAAAGACGCCTTCGCCAAGGCCTTTGGCGAGTCCTTTAAAGAAACGGGGTTCGCTATCATATCGGATCACACAATTCCGCAAGATATCATTGACGCTGCAGATGAGGCTGCGAAGGAATATTTCGCCCTGCCCGAGGAGACGAAACGAAAATATGCCGATCCCGAAGACGGGTTTCAGCGCGGCCATTCCCCGATGGGCACAGAAAATGCCAAGGGCAAAAAGGAAGCGGACCTAAAAGAATTTTGGCATACAGGGCGAGAGCTCCCAGCTGGCTCCCCTTACCGCGCCACCATGAAAGATACGCCCTGCGTTTCCGAAGTTACCGGTTTCGACGCAAGCACGCGCGGGCTTTACGAAGCGCTGGATGAGTTTGGCGCGGAGCTTTTACGGGCTGTGGCGCTTTATCTGGGGCTAGATGAAAACTGGTTTGATGATAAGGTCAATGTCGGCAATTCAATCTTGCGCCTGCTGCATTATCCGCCGCAAATGGACCCCCCGCCAGAGGGCACAGAGCGCGCCGGCGCCCATGAAGACATCAATCTTATCACGCTTCTATTGGGCGCGGAAGAAGCCGGCCTTCAGGCCAAGCATCGCAGCGGAGAATGGCTGGACGTAAACGCGCCAAAAGGCGCCGTTGTCGTCAATGTCGGAGATATGCTCCAGCGTATGACCGCCGGCATCTTGCCCTCGACGACGCACCGCGTTTTAAACCCCGCGCCGGAACGCTCGCGCTTCCCGCGCTACTCCAAGCCGTTCTTTTTGCATCTGAATAATGACGCGATGATAACGCCGCTGCAAAGCTGCCTTGATATGGGCGGCACGGCAGAGCCGGATATCACGGCGGGTGATTACCTTACCGAACGGCTCATCGAAATCGGTCTTAAAAAAGCTTAGAAACCGCTCACTAAGATACCGGCCAAGGCCGCATTCATCAGATTTGCGAGTGACGCCGCAAAGACCGCCTTCACGCCCATCTTGGCCATCTCGGACATGCGGTCAGGGATCAATGCGCCCAGCCCGCCGAGCAAAATGGCAATAGAGCTAAAGTTCGCAAAGCCGCACAGCGCAAATGTCAAGATAACGACGGTTCGCTCGGACAAAGTGTCTTGGACGCCGACAAGGCTGATATAAGCGATAAACTCATTAAGTACGACTTTCTCGCCAAAGATGGCCCCTGCTTGCTGTGCCTCTGCCCAAGGCACATTTAGCGCCAACATGACAGGCGTAAAAATAAGTCCCAATATGGTTTGAACCGAGAGGTCCTCCATGCCGAAAAATCCGCCGGCCCAGCCTAATATACCGTTGCAAAGCGCGATGAGTGAAACAAAGGCGAGCAACATAGCGCCAATATTTACCGCTAGCTTCATGCCGTTTTGCGCGCCAACGGCGGCGGCCAAAATGACATTGGCATGTTCGCGCTCATCCGCCAGATCAAAGACTTCATCGAGAGGCTTATCAACATCTGCGGGGTCATCAGGCATAATAATTTTCGCCATTAGCAAACCGGCTGGCGCTGACATGAAACAGGCCGCAATCAAATATTCAGGGCGAATACCCAGCGAGATATAACCCGCCAAGACGGTGCCTGCGATAGAGGCCATGCCGGTGACCATAATGGTGAAGAGCTCCGCCCGGGAAATACTCGGTAGATACGGCTTAAGGCTTAGCGGCGCTTCGGTCTGGCCGACAAAGATATTAGCAATCACGTTAAGGGATTCCACGGGACGCGTCCCGGTGAGCCAGCGAATGCCGCGTCCGCCATAGCGCACGATAAATTGCATGACCTTCAAATGATAAAGGACTTCCATCAAGGCCGCGAAGAAAATGACGACTGGCAAGACTTTCACAAGAAAGACGAATCCCACTTTTTCGGTATTCGCAAGGTCACCAAATATAAAGCCGATCCCTGCATCCGCATAGGAGAGCAAGGTCGTCACCTTATCCGACATGCCGGTCAACACTTTCTGGCCAAAGGGCACATAAAGCACAAGGATAGCGATCGCGACTTGGAGGGCAAAGCAGACCAAGACCGTGCGCGGGCGAATGGCCTTTTTATTCTCGGAGAAAATCCAAGCTAAAAACAAAATGAGAAAAACGCCTATCAGGCCAAATGCGGGATGGTTCATGCTTTAGCCTTAATCATAATATTCTAGAGTGCCAAGCGCATTTGCGGCGCAGCTGAATTAGGCAGCGCCTCGATAATGCGGTCAATAACACCGTCAATTGAACTTAAATAGTCGGCTTGCTCAACTACGATATCTGCGTGAACCATAGACGGCTGGATATATTTTACGTGAGCAGGCTCAACATCCTGCGCAAATTGATGCCGGACGAACTCTTCGGTGCGGCCGCGTTCAGCGACATCGCGCGACAGGCGGCGTTCAAATCGGGTCTCATAAGGGCAGCGCATATAAACGGACACATCTGCCAATTCCCTCACATTCGCATCATCCAACAGAAGAAGCCCCTCGACGATAGAGAATGCCTTGGCCTCGAGCGGTTCGCTCGCGCGGATGCGTTGATGCGTTGTGAAGTCATAATTTGGGAGCTGAACTCCCTCTCCCGCTTTCAAGGCTTCTAAGTTTTCAGCCAAAAGCGCAAAGTCCAACGCTTCGGGTACGTCGAAATTGGGCATCTCGTCACCCTCAGCCCGGTCGCGAATGTCGAAATAGTAATCGTCTTGCCGAATGAGCATAGCCTCGGCCGCGCCCAAACGATGCTGAAGGCTGCGCGCTAAGGTCGTTTTGCCGGAGCAGCTGCCTCCAGCGATGGCGATAATGACTGACATGACCACGATTCTCTAAATAAAGATGTCTTTAGTATCCCAAGACCGCCCTTCCGTAGCGAGTGAGTCGTTACATTGCGAGTCTAAATCGCCCAATTATTGTGAATCACAGGGCATGGATAACCCGAAACGCCCAAAACTGTGGCATAGATGCAACTGTTAATAAGATTCGTTCAACCCCCCCTGCATTACATGAAGAATCTGTCATAATTTTGTCGTGAGAGTCCTATAGGGAGCCCGCGACATAAGTCACATGACTCAAGCTCTCAAACAAAGAAGAGGTTACAATGAATTCCCAAATCACATCACTCGGCTTCCGAGCCATATTAAGCACATCCGCCCTAGCCCTCACGATGGGCCTCACAACGGCCGCACACGCACAGGTCACAACGTCA
>JAHDCL010000005.1:13953-60061 GCA_020629875.1 Hellea sp. | reverse complement strand
GGGTAAATCGTGCACGCGAGGTTGAAGACAGGCTATCGGATGCGCTACACGAAGCCTTGATAGCGCGGTTCGTAGACCGACGCACAAGCAAGCTGCTGAAGGGCATGGGGTCTGAGACTTATATGAGCGCAACAATTAAAGATAATGGCGACGTGGTCGTAGACGACCAGATTATAGGTCATCTGGCAGGGTTGAAATTCACGCCTTCTGAGAGCACATCTGAGCTCGAGGCCAAAGCTGTTCAAGCAGCCGCAGAAAAAGTCGTAGGACCCGAAGTAGATCGACGCCTCACAAGCCTTTGCGGCGGGATGCACAGTATCTTTACGTTGTCCGACAGAGGTAAGATCCTTTGGGGCGGTAAAGAAGTTGGCAAGGTAGGGTCCGGCGGCACGCCAATGAATCCAGATGCGGAGCTCATTGGCGGCGAATTGGGTAATGAAAATCTAAAAAATCTCGCTGCGGCGCGTATGCGTGACTATCTTCGAGCCGAGGCATCTGACAAATTCAAACCCTTGTTGGAGCTAAAAGAAATACAAGCAAGAGAGAGCACTGTCCCCGAGGCAAGAGGATTTGCCTATACGCTCTATGAGAACTTCGGGACGGTTGACCGCAAAGACCATTGGAAAACCCTTCGAGAACTAGACCAGCGCGCCCGCCGTCAGCTCCGCGAAGCCAATGTTCAGTTTGGCCAATATAATGTTTACATCAGAGACCTTATGAAGCCAGCTCCAGCGCGGCTTCTTAGCATCTTAACCGCCTATGGTGCAGGCGGAGATCGCAAGCCCTTTATTCCCTTTGCCGGTGTTACATCTATTCCAAATGAAGGTGATCTCGCTAGCGAGAATTTCTCTGTCCAAGCTCTCTCCATGGCAGGCTATCGCGCGGTAGGGCCTAGAATTGCCCGCTTTGATATTCTCAACCGCCTCGGCAGTCAGATTAGGCAGGCCCAACAGCAAAATGAAGCGCTAGGGCGCGGCAAAAAATTTCAAATTATGCAGGAAATGATGGCAATCATGGGCTGTAGCCATGAAGATATGCAAGGCGTCTTAAAGTCATTAGGTTTTGAGTCCGAAACAATCAAATTGGAGGACTTCCCTCCGGCGCCGCAACCCCCGAAAGTTGACCAATCCGCCGCCTCCGCTTCCGAGCTTTCTACATCAAAAACTCTTTCAGCATCTGTTGACCCTGTGCTCGCCACATCAGAACCAGCAGAGGTGAATGCAGAAAACCCGAAGGCTGTTGTAGATACGAACCCAGAGACTGAGACTAAATTGGAGCCGGCACGTCCAAAAAAGGCAATCAAACCTCTCCATATTTATCACCACCGAGAAGTTTTAGAAGACGGCACGACAAAGGACGTTATAAATACCGAATTTTGGTATATGCCCCGAAGAAAACCCAATTTTAAGCCTCGGGACAAAAAGGCCTATGGGAAAGGTCGCCCTCAAAATAAATTTAAGGGCAAAAAGAACAAACAAAATCAAAATAAGACCTTCACAGCAAAGCCTGCGAGGAAGATGGAAGACTCTCCGTTTGCCGCACTTGCTGCTTTAAAGAATGGGAAGCCCAATTAGCTTGAGACAAAAAGCAGAAACAAACCGTGATAATGCGACGCGTGAAGAGGGCTGTCGTTTAGACGTTTGGCTTTTCAGGACACGAATATTTAAAACACGTAGCTTAGCTACAAAAATGATATTAAGCGGCAAAATCCGTATCACGCGACATGGCCGAACAGAACGGGTCCGAAAGCCGGGGCTTTTTCTAAAACCCGGTGAACATGTGACCTTTATGCGAGGCCCAAAGCTGATTGAAATTGAGATGATTAGTCCGGGAACACGCCGTGGGCCCGCTTCTGAAGCACAATCCTTATATCGTGACCATTCCCCTGCTTGACATTTAGAGCGCAGATTGCCAAATCGCCCCTGAAATAAGGAATACATCATGACCTATATCGTCAAAGACGAATGCGTAAAATGTAAATTCATGGATTGTGTGGAAGTCTGTCCTGTAGACTGTTTCTATGAAGGCGAGAATATGTTGGTCATCCATCCAGATGAGTGCATTGATTGCGGTGTGTGCGAACCAGAATGCCCCGTCGACGCAATCGTACCTGATACGGAAGATGACCCAGACGGTAAGTGGCTCGAAATCAACTCAAAATACGCTGAAATTTGGCCTGTCATCACGGTCAAAAAGGAGCCCCCCGCAGACCGCGAAAAATATGAGTCTGAAACTGGTAAGTTCGAAAAATACTTCAGCGAAAAACCTGGTACCGGGGACGAATAACGCAAAAATGCATTAAAAGCAGGCTTAAAACTGCCTTTTTGATGAAAAAATATTGGGTTCGACTCGCTTTTTACGCATTTTTATGATATGGGGTCAGCTTAAATTCGGTGCGAGCTTGAAAAAACTCGTGCCGTTTTGTGTTATATAAACACCTACTCCGTTCATGTGGGTGTAAGATAAAGGGCTCTCCAGAATGGCAACTAAAAAAGCAGCTGCGGGTAAAACTGCGCCAAAAAAATCCAAGAAAAAACTCTTCAAAGCCGGACAATTCATTGTCTATCCAGCACATGGCGTTGGCAAAGTCACCGGAGTTGAGCAAGAGGTAATCGCAGGATTTGATATAGAAACCTATGTTGTTCACTTCGAGCAAGACAAAATGACCTTACGGGTTCCAACAACCAAAGCGGCGACATCTGGAATGCGGGCTTTATCTAACGAGCTTATCCTCAAAGACGCCTTCACAACCCTCAAGGGACGAGCGCGCATTAAACGCACCATGTGGAGCCGACGCGCTCAGGAGTATGAAGCCAAAATCAATTCAGGCGACCTCATCCTTGTCGCCGAAGTTGTTCGCGACCTTCACCGCACCGATGCGCAACCAGAACAAAGTTATTCTGAGCGCCAACTCTATGAACGTGCGACAGACAGAATGGTTCGCGAAGTGGCAGCCATCAAGAAAACGGATCGCGGCGCGGCACTAGAAGACGTTCTCGAAACGCTTACAAAAGCCCGCACACGTCAGGCGGCCAAGGCAGCTAAGGAAGCTGAAGTGGCTGCGGAAAATGATGAAGGCGGGGAGACGGCAGCAGCTTAGAAAACGTGGCAAAGCAACCTTATTTAAAGCATCCTGTTCATCCCAGGATGCTTTTTTTATGTTATGCAATGTTTACGCTCGCTCATATCAGCATTAGGGTTATATCGGGCGTAAAATAATAAGGTACCGTATGACTTCTCTTTCCTTCCGCCTTCTAACTTCAGCATCATTAACGCTCACAGCAACCTTTTTAGCCGCATGTGGCGGGGGAAGCGGCAGCAGTTCTCCCACAGTTTTCACCCCGACCGTGCCGGCAGGATCTTCTGATCCCACTTGGACAGCGGGCTCATTTGCACCTGCCTCGAGCTTTAAAAATCAATGCGCTGTGCCCCGAACGACACGAGATATAGATGGTAACCCCTATCCCGATGTAGCGGGCTCAACCACACGGGAAAAATTTTGGCTCAGATCTTGGACCGACGAAACTTATCTCTGGTACAATGAGGTACCAGATATCGACCCAGGCAATACGGATACCCGCCTAGAGTATTTCGACAAGTTAAAGACAAGCGCCACCACCGCCTCAGGGACCGCGCAAGATCAGTTCCACTTCACGATTCCAACTGATGAATACGAACAGCGCGTGGCAACTGGAGCATCTGCAGGATATGGTGCAGATTTTGTACTGCTGAATGCTTCTCCACCGCGAGATATTCGTGTAGCGCTGGTGCAGCCAGGTTCTCCAGCAGCAAGTGGAAACGCCCTCTTACGAGGCACTGAAATTCTTGAAATTGATGGGGAAGATGCCGTCAATGGTAGTAATGTAGACGTACTCAACGCTGGCCTTTTCCCATCCACCGCAGGTGAAAGTCATACCTTCTTGGTGCGTGATGTGGGCAGCACAGAAACGCGGACAGTGACATTGACATCAGACGTGGTCGCCGAGCAGCCTGTCAACACAACAAAAATCATCGACACACCGACAGGGAAAGTCGGATACATCCTCTTTACCACTTTCGGCACTTCAACAGCAGAGCAACAAATTGCAAATGCATTCACGCAGATGAAAACAGCTCAAATTGATGACCTTGTTCTAGACCTGCGCTATAATGGTGGCGGTTTCCTCGCCATTGCGAGCCAAATTGCCTATATGATTGCGGGTGATGATCAAACTGACAATGCGTTTTTTGAACAGCTCACTTTCAATGACAAAAATCCAACCACAAACCCGGTCACGGGCGAAACTTTACGCCCAACACCTTTTTACAAAGAGAGTCTCGGGTTTAACAATGCGTTTCCAGCTGGCCAAGACTTAGACGCCGTGGATTTGCCCCGGGTATTTATCCTATCAACAGACAATACATGTAGTGCCAGCGAAGCTGTTATTAATGGCTTACGAGGAATTGATGTTGAGGTCATTTTAATCGGCGATAAAACATGCGGAAAGCCATTTGGTTTTTACGGGACAGATAATTGTGGAGAGACCTATTTCACAATTCAGTTCAAGGGTGTGAACAATAAAGGTTTCGGAGACTATACCGATGGCTTTACCCCTCAAAATGCAAGCTCCGTTATAGGTGAAAAAATTGCGGGATGCGTCGCTGAAGATAACTTTGCGGATCAGCTGGGTGACGAAACAGAAAGCATGCTCTCTACGGCTTTATCTTATCGCGCAAATGGTACTTGCCCGGCAAGCTCATCAACAATTGCCCAAGCTAAAGCGCAGCGACAAATCCAGTATGAGAGTGACCCGGCTCAATCTCTTCTGAGCGATGCGCGAGTTCGGAGCCGTTTGGCGTTAAGAAATAGCCGACTGCTAGATACACCAGGCGAATCTAAGTGATATTCTCACTTAAGCATGTGACTTGGGTAATATTTTTGGCTGGCACTGTCCTATCAGCTTGTAAAACAACGCAGGCGCAAGACCCACAGCCTGCCATCATAACAGACAAAAGCTCGAAAGCTCGTCAACTCCTTGAGGTGGCCACATCAAAGGCTGTTGGGTCAAATGTCTCCCTCGCGCCAGATAGTTTTACTGTAAAATCATCCGTGACTATTGAACCTGCATCGGTGAACAAGCGGAATGGTAAAATCATCGACGGACGAACGATGGAGATGCCCACCCATATTGACCTTATCATGATGGGCCGCAATTGCTATGTGCTTAACCGAACAACAGGAAAAAAAATTCCTGTCAAAGGAGTCAGGTGCAAAGCCATCTCAACCCCTTAGTTTAGCACTTCTAATCTCTCGGGATGATCTAGCCAAACCATCGGGCCGTTGGATAATTCGACCCATCCTCTTACCCGTACTGTGGCGCCTTCGAGACTGAGAGGATTAATCCCTGACTTTTCGAACCGTTTGCGGTCTCTCTTTGCAATAATAATTGTAAAGTCTGTTCGATAGTCTGCACCAAAATTCAAATAAACCTGCCCTCTTATGTCAGCCGTTGAGGTAATGACACCCTGAATGATTTGGTAACTATCAACATCTTGGGCAAGGGCGTTCGGCTCTGGGCTTCGTATACGATAATAGTCATTCCCCCAAATACCTCGCTTCGCATCTCGCGCCTCAATTTCAGCTGCGTATAGTTTTTTAGAATCTTGAAAAGTATCCGGCCAAGTATAGACACGCGCCATACCGAGCCGCACCATTTCTTCTTGAAGCCAAACATCTCTATCACCCTCGCCATCTAGGGTGAAAGTCTGCGCTAAGGCGCGGCCATAGCGATCTCGGCTTTCCCCTCCATAATAAAGCTGCAATCTTTTGTCTTTCGTGAGGGTCTCTAAGGCCGACTTGCTCTCTTCACCTAAAGGCCAAGCCTCAAACCCCTCTCGCCCCAAAGGTAACTTGGGGGCCTGAATAGCGGAGAGGCGCACCTTTAAGCCACTGTCCAAATATAACGTGTCGCCATCCAATACAGATCGCAATTGACCGGTTTCTCCCAATTTCAGATCAGCCATTCGCAGTCCAACACTCCCTAAAGAGAGTGTTAAGCCGCTGACCGCGACTAATATCTTTTTAGACCATGCCTTAATTTTTCTATCCGCCATAAAGCGCGTTATGCCCGTTAAAATCTTAAGAGTCTAATCAGAGAGACGGGCCAGTATAAAGGGGAATGCTCACTGTAAAAGAATAACCCTCCCTCGGCTTTCACCGAAGGAGGGTCATCGATTGTAGAACTACAGACCCAATTGGGGGAGGGTTTATGTGGTTCTACGCTCGCTCGGATGCGTATAGAAATCTTCGCCTAATTATTCAGCGCAAGAAATCGATACGCTATTTTGACCATATTATCACCGTCAATAGGTAGAGAATTCTCGGCGACGTTCGCCAATAAATCCTTCATTTAATATCTTCGAGAGTTGCGCCCCTCGACACCTCCGATATGACACGTTTCTTAATTGTTTTCAACATATCTTGAGTTTCAATTAAACTTGCTCTTACAGCCAGAGGTCAATATCCGAGAACAATCTTGAATTCGTGATTAATGAACTCCAAAGATCGTCTATCAGGGGTAATCAGCCTGAAAGGCTTGCGCCACAGCATATACTTCTCAGTTAGGAAGCCTTGGAAAAACTTGCCCCAGGCGGCAAAACGCGATCTGGGAAAGCATGACCATCCATCAAAGCGCGAATATTAATCATTACTTTTTCACCCATTTCTCTGCGGCTCTCATGAGTGGCCGAACCAATATGTGGCGCGAGGATAACATTGGGCAGGCTCATCAACTCAACGTGTACCTCTGGTTCATTTTCGTAGACATCTAGTCCCGCCCCACCCAATTCACCTTTGGATAGCGCTTTTGCGAGAGCCGCCTCATCAATCACTTCGCCTCGGGATGTGTTCACGATGTAGCTTTCAGGTGAAAGAAGTTTTAGGCGCTCAGAATTTATTAGATGATGCGTAGAGGGCGTGCTGGGACAGTTAATCGACAGAATATCGATCGCCGTTAGCATCGGATCTAATTCTGGCCAGTAAGTCGCGTCAAGCGTATCCTCAATTCCCGCAGGAAGGCGTCGGCGATTATGATAATGGACATCCAATCCAAACGCGCTTGCGCGGCGGGCAACAGCCTGCCCAATACGGCCCATGCCTATAATACCTAATTTTTTTCCTCGAACGCGATGTCCCAGCATGAAAGTTGGAGACCATCCTTGGAAATTACCTGCCCGGGTTCTACGATCACCTTCTACCAATCTGCGCGGTACGGCGAGAATAAGTGCCATGGTAAGATCCGCTGTGTCTTCCGTTAACACGCCAGGTGTATTAGTCACAGTAATCCCGCGCTCATGAGCTGCCTTTACATCAATATGATCGGTACCCGCGCCAAAATTTGCTATCAGTTTAAGGTCTGGCGATGCCGCCGCAATAACGCTCGCATTAATATCATCTGTCACAGTAGGAACGAAGACTTCACAAGTCGCAATCGCCGCTTTTAGCTCGTCTTGAGTAAGCGCCGTATCCTCATCTCGTAAAGTTGCATTAAAGAGATCTCGCATTCTATCTTCCACATTCTTAGGAAGACGCCGTGTCACGCTCACGCGCGGATTAGTTAATTTATGAAAACTCATGTTCCGAATAGACGCTTTTTTCGGTAGATTCTCAAGCCCAAAGGCAGTCATTTCGCACAAAATTTACCTTTGGTTTAGGCCTTCAGCGCATTAAACGTCCCATGATTAGATTACTCCCTATCATATGTTCAGCGACAATCGCGGCCTATGCACTCCCTGCAGCGGCACAGAATTCCGGTCAATCCAGTGATGACCGACGCATCCGGCGTGTCGTCAAGAAACTCCCGGATCGCGCGGCACGAACAGATAATATATATCAGGTCTCCGCGGCCAAAACCCCTAGCGGCTTCCCCGTACCGCGCTATGTCAGTCTTAAAGTGGGGAAAGTAAATGGTCGCACTGGTCCCTCGCGGCAGCATCCTGTTGCATGGCAATATCGACGGAAGGGATTGCCACTGGTTGTTGTCGCTGAGACCGAGATGTGGCGAAAGGTTCGCGACGTAACGGGCGACGAAGCATGGATTCATAAACCCGCATTGTCCGGCACGCGGCGCGTCCTCGTACTCGAGGATGCCACTCTGCATTCAAAAGCCAAAGACACGGGACGTATTACAGCTCTTGTGGAGCGAAATGCACTGCTCGAGCTTGAGGAATGTAACGAAAATGATTGGTGTAAAGTGAAGTCCGCTGAGGGCCTTAAAGGCTGGACGCAAAGATATAAATTGTGGGGGGCGCAAAAGCTGTATTAGAAGCAACTTATCGTTTGCAGGATTTCACAAATCACAGCACATCTTAACGCATATTAACCATAGTTAAACCTTCAAGGCCTTATCTGAGCCTCATGCTGCGCGTCATTACATTCATTTTAGCCATTGCCATGATGACCTTGTCAGCATGGGCACAAGAAACACCGCGCCGCTATGCGTCAATTGTCGTGGATGCTGACACCTTAGAAATCATTCACGCGAGGCAAATCGACGATTTACGGTATCCCGCCTCCCTGACCAAAGCTATGACGTTATATCTAACGTTTGATGCGTTAAACGCTGGCACCCTTAAGCTTAAAGAGCCCGTCCGCGTTTCTCCTCAAGCAGCTAGAACCTCGCCCACTAAATTAGGTCTTCGGGCGGGGCAAACCATAACTGTGGAAAATCTCATACAGGCAGTGGCCGTAAAGAGCGCCAATGATGCCGCAGTGGTTCTGGCAGAACGTTTAGCCGGATCAGAAGAAGCCTTCGCGCAACAAATGACAGCGAAGGCGCGAAGTTTGGGAATGACAAAAACCACTTTCAAAACGGCGAATGGATTACCTAACCCCGAGCAGAAAACATCCGCAAGAGACATGGCAAAGCTTGCCTCAAACATTCTGAAAAACCATCGCCGCTATTATCATTATTTCGGGCAAGAACGCTTTCAGTATGGCGGACGCACTTACAAAAATACGAATGGCTTACTTCACTGGCTAGATGGCGTAGATGGATTCAAAACGGGATACACGCGTGATAGCGGGTATAATCTTATCGTTTCAGCGCAACGCGATGGGCGGCGCCTAATCGCAGTCGTGCTAGGAGGTGCAAGCGGAGCTTCGAGAAATTCTCATATGCAAGACTTGATTGAACGAGGCTTTAACGTCATGGGCATCAAACCAGTAGAAGCGCTTCCTCCGGTAACGGTCGTCAGGGAACACGCCCCAAGCCGAAAAAATGTTCAATTAACGAGCAGCGTGAAAGTACCTCAGGCCATACGGTTGCGCGGCTCGGATACGAAAACAGTGACAATCAGCGATGACAGCTCTCTTCAAATTTCTAACGCCCAAATCGAGACCAACTGGGGCATACAAGTTGGCGCATTTTTAAAGAAAAAAGACGCTGAGGAACAACTTTCCTCAGTTGAAGGGTTACATATTCTGGCGAAGGCACATGCCAATGTCCGCCCGCTCACACGAAACGGGCAAACGCTCTATCGCGCGCGCTTCGATGGACTGTCAGTAAAAGACGCACAAGCCGCCTGCAAATTGCTTGCGAACCTCGCCTCGGGATGCTTGATTGTAGCCTCAAATTAAGAGGCCCTAAATGTCAGCAAAAACAAAAATTGTTCGTTCCGAGCGCAGCTTGCGCGGCAATATTTGGGAGTTTCGAAAAGCTGGCGAAACCATTGCCTTTGTCCCAACTATGGGGGCCCTACATCAAGGGCACATGAGCCTGGTAACGCTAGCCAAAAAGAAAGCGGACCGCGTTGTTGTCTCAATCTATGTAAACCCCACTCAGTTTGCGCCAGGTGAGGATTTTGACGCCTACCCCCGCACTGAAAAACCCGATGTTGCAATGCTCAAAAAGGAAGGTGTTGATTTAATTTACATCCCAAAGCCAGAATCTATGTATGACGTGCATCATGCCACGAAAATAAGAGTTGGCGGCGTTGCAGAAGGGTTGGAAACCGACCATCGTCCAACATTTTTCGACGGGGTTGCTCTGGTTGTCACGAAGTTGCTTAACCGCGTGGCGCCAGACATAGCGATATTCGGCGAGAAAGATTATCAACAGCTGGCAACTATTCGCCGTTTGGTGGAAGATTTGGACATGCCTATTAAAATCGTCGGCGCAAAAATCGCGCGTGACGAGCATGGCTTGGCCTTATCTTCAAGAAATAAGTATTTCGATGAAGAAGGACTCAGCATAGCCAGACGTTTAAACGAAATTATGCGTTATTGTGCCCTCCAAATGTCTAAAGGCGAAAATGTTGATTTGGCAACGGATCGCGCTGCCAAAGCTCTATTAGCTGCGGGGTTTAGTTCCGTGGATTATGTCGAAGTGCGAAGCCCGAACTCTCTTACTGTTCTTGAAGGTGGTATCTTGAACGGCCCCGCAAGACTGTTAGTTGCGGCGCATTGCAGAGGCGTTCGCCTCATTGACAATTTTCCTGTCAGAGCACTGAAAGCCTCGCAATATGCTATAAATGCGGCCAAATTGTGAGCTCTGCGATAAGGACCTCCCTGCTTCTAATGATGGGGTGTTCATCTGTTCGCTAGAATGTACATTCTGCTCAAATTGCAATGACCAAAAACTACAAGATACTTGCCCCAATTGTGGAGGCCTTTTAACGCCCCGGCCCACACGGGTCGGTAAGTGGCTCGAAAAATATCCAGCCTCTACCAAACGAGTTTTAAAGTAAGCCTAGGCTGTTAACTTTACCGCCTGAGTAAATTCGGGAGAAACTGTGCCTAATGTGCGATCAAAGGCCCTCAAAATATCTTCACGCTTAACCGGCTTGGCGATCGTATCGTCCATCCCAATATTTTTACAAATACGTTTTTGCTGATAATCAGGATCTGCGGTCAAAGCGATAATGACAACATTGGCCCAGGGCTCTTTACTTCCGCGAATTTCTAGCGTCGCCTCAATGCCGTCCATAACAGGCATGTGTATATCCATCAGAACGACGTCGACATGCATCAAACTAAGATTATCCAAGGCTTCGCGGCCATTATTTGCAAATGTCAAATTTGCGACCCGCTTGCCGATAAGGCGCTTAACCACCTTTTGGTTTACAGGGTTATCTTCCACACAGAGAACGGAAAGGCCCTCAAACGGTTTATTGGGAGCTCTGACCTGAGGCGGATTAGGAGCGACCTCAACTGCCATGTCTTTTACTTTAGTCGTGTCCTCTACGGATACAGCTTTTGTTTCTTGCGGGTTCAAGTCCCCGCGATCGTGTAAGATAGGTAAAACTAAGGCAAATGTAGAACCAGTGCCGAGCTCCGACTTCACGCGAATTTCACCGCCCATCAATTCCGTTAATTGTTTTGTGATGCTCATACCTAGGCCCGTGCCGCCATAAATACGAGAAATCGAGTTATCGGCTTGAGAGAATTCCTCAAAAATGAACTTAGCTTGTTCCGCCGTCATGCCAATTCCCGTGTCTTTAACGGCAATAATCAGCGAGTCGCGGCCCTTCACCTGCGCTGTCTTAACAATCACATCGATGCGGCCAGACTTTGTAAACTTCACCGCATTTGACAACAAGTTATTTAGGCATTGTTGCAACCGGAATCCGTCGAGCAATAGCTGCTCGGGTAGCTTTGCATCAAAATGAGTTCTCAACGCTATACCTGAAGCAGAACATTGAGGATTCCATAATTTTGTGGATGTCGAAATCACCTCACGGACATTATCTTCCTGGAGGTCAATCTGGACCTTATCCGAGATAAGCTTTGCGTGATCTAAAGTTTTCGAAAGAAGGAGGTGAAGGCCTTCGGCGGCTTGCTCAATATCTTCGACGACTTCCATAATATCCTCAGGCAAGTCTTCATCCTTCAGACTATCGCTCATCCCGATAATTGCATTGAGCGGAGTGCGAATTTCATGACTCATTCTAGCCAAAAACTCTGATTTTGCTTTAGATGTCTCCTTCGCCGTTAAAAGATCGCTCTGCTTTTTAATTTCATCGGTGATATCTTTAACAAAAGCGGTTGCGCCCACAACATGGCCATCTGATCCTCGTTCCATTTGGCCCACGCTGCGTTGCCAAATCACACCATCTTTTTCTGTGTTCACACGGTAGGTCAGATCAAAATCAGCTTTTCCAGCTAATATGTCTGCCCAAGCCTTTGTCACTTGAGCAAGGTCATCTTCATGAACAATCGACCAGAGTCCATCCTTCTGCATTTTCTCGATTTCCGCATCACTCAAACGCTGAGTTACAGAATCGCTATACGTAAACTCGCCATTTTCGAAGTTCATTGACCAGAACCCAGCATTCGCTGAGTCCATCGCAATCTCTAGTAACTTTATTCGGCGACGTTCCTCAGAAACATCACGAGCGGTGACAATTAGCTCTCCCGTAGGGTTAATCCACGTGTTGATACGTATTTGGCGACCATTGAGCGTCGTGTGGAGAGCAGTAGTGCGTTGATCATTTTTCGTCGCCTGACTTTCCGCAATGCGCGTTAAGAGCGTCAAAAGGTTAAGCCTAGAAGTCGTATCAACGTCCAGGAGCTCCACTTTATCTAATACTTGATCTAACCTTTTGCCTGTCAAATCTAATGAAAAATCTGCCCCCATCACCTCGTAAAAATACGGACTAACAAAATCTATCACGAGGTCTGAGGTTATCCGAGCATATCCCAAATGCTCAGCTTTGGATAAACCTTCGGCTGAGACATCACGGCCTGAATTATTCGCAAAACTAGCGCCCATATCGTGCTCAAACATTATGAATTATCCCCCAGGGCTACCTACACCCCCTGAATATCTGATGTTCTATAATGGTTTATAAAGCCTAAACTTTAAGGATTAGGCGGAGTAAATCGCTGAAAAATCACGAGCTTAGCGATTTTACCATGGTACAGAGCGGAACGGGTACAGCTCCGTTATTATCTGTCCACTCCTTCTCAATGGCATATCCGCATTTTTTATACAGCGGCACGCCAGCCATGGTCGCCGCCATTTCTACCGCCTTGAATCCTTCTGCTTTCGCGGCAGTTTCGCCCGCTTCGATGATGAGGCGGCCTATTCCACGGCGCGTATGTTGGGGGTGCGTGTACATGGCGCGGATGCGCGCCCTATCGATATTTGGGTCTAGTAGTTTTGCGTTTCGGCCTGCGCTATGATTTCCGCCATATAAAGTTGCGCGCCGCGACCAACCTCCGCACCCGACAAGAATATCATTCTCTATCACGCAAAAATAAGTTTGGTCTTCTATAAGCTGAGTATCTAATCCCATACTCGCAAATGAAGCCTGTATCTGCGCATCTGTTAAAAAGCCTTTTTGTAGCTCCAAGATCGCTGACCGCATGAGACCTTCAATAGCCTCTACGTCCTCCATCATAGCGCAACGTAAATTCAACATTCGAAATCCTTCACAAAGCTCACTCGATTTAGCCGTATTTGTAACTTTTTGCTAAAAATTGTGTCTTTTGCCGAAAGAAATGCCAAAATAGTGTCATAAAAGTCACATTGCCTCAGGAAATTACAAATTTGCCATCAAATAGCTTGTTCGTTTTCGAACTAGTCAATAGCTTCCCGCCAGGTCAAAAAATCAAGATCTTTAGTTTGCAATAAATAAGAAGAGGGAACTCAATGCAACGTTTTTCACTTAAATCCACCCTAGCAATTTCGGCTTCTGCCGCGATTCTGGCCGGCGCCATGGCTGTACCTGCTTATGCTCAGTCATCAGACGGCATCTCTGAATATGACGAAGTCATCTCAATTGGCACGCGTCGTCAGGCTCGCTCTGCAGCCGATACACCAGCACCGGTTGATGTTATTTCTGGCGTAGAGTTTACTCAAAATGCAGCCAATGATGTTCAGGATTTGCTCCGCACATCGCTTCCTTCTTACAACGTAAACACGCAGCCTATCTCAGATGCGGCGTCTATTGTCCGCCCTGCAAACCTGCGCGGTCTTTCTCCCGACAACACACTAGTTCTTGTAAATGGCAAACGTCGTCATCGCGGCGCGGTTATTTCATTCCTCGGCGGCGGTATCGCTGACGGCGCGCAAGGCGTTGATGTTTCATCTCTTCCTTCAATCGCGCTTAAGCAGGTCCAAGTCCTGCGTGATGGTGCGTCTTCACAATATGGTTCTGACGCGATTGCCGGCGTTATCGGCTTTGACCTGAAAGACGCCTCAGAAGGCGGATCGCTCGAAGTTAAATACGGTTCAACATATGATGGCGACGGCGACAATTACTCAATCGCTGGTAACGTAGGCTTACCGCTGGGCGACGCTGGATTTGTTAACATTTCCGGTGAGTATGGCGATACTGATGGTACCGTCCGCGCTGCTCCGCGGACAGACGTTACTAATCTAATTGCTGCAGGCAACACAGCCGTTTCAGATTTCTTGACTATCAACAGCTACACAGATGAGTTCACACAATATTGGGGGCAACCTGATGTAGAGAATGACCTCAAACTTGCCATCAACACTGGCATCGAGCTGAATGAAAAGGCGGAGCTTTACGCTTTCGGTACATATGCAGAGCGCACGACAACTGGCGGGTTCTTCTATCGTAATCCAACAAACCGCGGCGGCGTTTATGCAGGCCCATTAGTAAATAACGCCAACGGTAATGCAGTGCGTATTAATGATAACGGAACACCTGACGATACCTCGGACGATTTCTACAATGAAATAACTTACACACCGGACGCTGCCAACCCTGGCGAATTCATCCGCGGTGATTCTGGCGTTGCCTTAGCAGATGGAGAATTTGGCGCATCTGTACGTGTCGGTAACGTAGCGGGCCTTGACCCACGCGTCTGCCCACAAGGTATTCCATTAACAGGAACTGACGGGCTTATCCCGAATGCAGGAATTCTTGCGTCTGTTACAGCCGATGACAATTGTTTCTCATTCGTGGAAGCTATTCCTGGTGGATTTGTTCCACGTTTCGGTGGCGATCTCGAAGACATCGGCCTAAGCGCAGGTATCCGCGGCGATCTGGATTTTGGAAACGGTCTATCATATGACCTCTCTGTCACCCACGGCTCTTCAGAAGTTCAGTTTTTCATTAACAACACAGTCAATGCTTCCCTCGGGCCGATTGCCGGGTCAGGAAATACAGAAGTTGTTCGCGACTTCATCCCTGGTGGACAAAAGCAGAAAGAAACGATCCTCAATGCTGACTTCAGTTATGGCATTCCAATAGCTGACTGGGCCTCTGATCTAAACATTGGTTTCGGTGCTGAATATCGCAAAGAGACATTTGACCTCTATGCTGGAGACTCAAACTCTTTCGCCTTAGGCCCATTAGCAGTATCAACGCCAGCCTTCCCAATTGGACAAGGCTTCTCGTCAAGCTCAAACGGTTTTGGTGGATTCCCAAATAGCTCTTCCAACTCGCAAGATTCATATGCGGGTTATGTTGACCTTGAAGGCGACGTCACAGATGCTCTGACACTTCAAGCCGCTTTGCGTTATGAAGACTATTCAAGTTTCGGTGATACACTAAACTATAAGCTCGCTGCGCTTTACAAAATCAACGATAACGTTCGCCTCCGCGGTACATACTCGACAGGTTTCCATGCTCCGACAGGTGGCCAAGCGAATATTACCAATGTGACAACACAAAACGTGAATGGCGTTCTGGTTGACCAAGGGACATTACCGCTGAACACAGCGGCTGGCCAATTGGCGGCTGACTTCATCGCCTCAACGGGTGAGCGCCCGACGCTCAAAGCTGAAGATGCGCGGAACATCTCATTGGGTCTCGCATTCGACACTGGCGGATTTAACTGGACGGTTGACTACTTCAACATCAAAGTTGACGACCGCGTCGCACTGGGTGCCAATGTTGACTTCCTTGATGCTCTGCAGTTTGCAGGCGCGACAGCCGACTCAATCAGTGGAGCTATCGCTGAGCTCGATGCAAACGGTACAATCGATCGTCAGGACTTCATTGGCTTAGATGATTTGGCTCAGTTCCGTTTCTTCTCCAATAGCTTCGATACCAAAACACAGGGTATCGACGTTCGTGGTGATTATAAGTTCGAAATGGGCGGAGGCGACTCTACCTTCATCGTAGCAGCAAACTGGACAGATACAGAAGTCACGCGTCAGGGACCAATCTCTGATACACGTGTTCGCGCTCTCGAAGACCTTCTACCAAATGTGAAAGGCTCAGCTACGCTTCTCCACTCACAAGGAATGTGGAATGGTATGGTTCGCGCCAACTATTACGGTTCATGGTTTGATAGCGGAAACGGCTTTGACGTTGGTTCAGAAATTCTTATCGATGCTGAAATCGGTGCAGAAGTCTATGAAGGCGTTGAGTTGATGATTGGTGCTAATAATCTGTTTGATAACTATCCGGATGAGAATCCAGGACAAGGTGGCTCTGGTCAGCTTTATCCTGAAGCTTCACCGATTGGTTTCTCAGGCGGTCAATATTACGTCAAAGCTCGCTACACATTCTAAGCTAGTTTTAAGCGTTAAATTTAGAAAGCCTCGGTTTCGACCGGGGCTTTTTTTTGGCTACCAAGCGCCCAAATTCGCCAGCTTTGCTCGCAGTTCAGGCGGTAAGTCATTTGCTCCGCCTATTTCATCTAAATCCGCTGGTGCATCGTCGGCCTTAAGATACCGCCAGCCCTGAAATGGGCGTTTTGGCGTTGGCACAACGGGAATAAGTCTCGGCTTCATAAGAATGGAACAAGCTTTGCGTCCATCGGGGGTTTGCGTCTCTTCGAGTGCCACCAATTCATTGCGACACTGAATCAAACCTTTGATTACCCAATATATTGACCCTCCATCCAGCAAGGCCTCGACCTGCTTGGGGAACATACGCGTAACGTGCTCATGGTAGGGTGATAAACCGCGCTGCTCTCTACGCCGAACATAGCTATTTTGCCAATTTTGCAGGGTAGAGATAGACTCCGTACCAACCGATAGCTTTTGCATATGCAAGGTCATAGCCCTGCATACGCGGCTAATACTCAATTAGACTAGTGTAAGCTTTAAAAATCTCGTTGATAAGGCTCAACGTCTACCACGAAGTTGGGAGCTGAGGGATCAATTTTAAACGTCACCATATCAACTTTATTGTTTTTGGCTGCTAACCCTGCCTTCCGAATAACACGGCCAAATACGGATTTAATCTGACGATTTAGAGGGCCCGCATTTGTATAACTA
This sequence comes from Hellea sp., assembly GCA_020629875.1. GTDB lineage: Bacteria > Pseudomonadota > Alphaproteobacteria > Caulobacterales > Maricaulaceae > Hellea. The sequence continues at coordinate 42,878 of JAHDCL010000005.1, read as the reverse complement.
GACTCAATACCAAATCGATGCCGAAGCGTTGCGTTGGCAATCATGGCCGCATTTTTCATACCGGATTCACGCGTTGAGTATTCCGTTGTAACAGACACACAGAAACTCTGATTATCAACACGGTGTGGCATATTCATTGGCCAAGACAAAGCCTGACCTTCTTCAAAGTCCACAATGGTCGCTTCTTGATCAAAATCAGGTTGATAAGGTAAATCATCCTCTAGGTCGCTCAGCATAGTCGCTTCATAAGCTCGGTCGGGAATGAACTTTTCCGTGAGAGGATAAAGATACATTCGTTTCTTACCACGCACATGCCAAAGGATAGTTTCTGTCTTGTCAAAATGATACGGCACCCGGGCGATTGGAGATGAAATCAAAATCCCACCATTCGCGTTATAAGCCTTGTTACCAGTCTTCTTTGCTATACCGCCATACATCTCATCTAAAACAGCTTTATACTCTGGGTGAATATTCATCCCTCGGCGAACATTAATCCAGACCTTACCTGCTTTTGCAGCCTCCAGAAGAACTTTACCGTCAACACCGCGAAAGTCTCCCGTTTGGAACTTATTTGGATATAGCTTGGAATCCGCCCCCCCCATGGTGCAGACATCCAACATGTTGTCAGGGTGTTTATTGAGCAACTCAATTAAAGCATCATCTGAAAACAGACCCGTCTCCTTCAGGCTATGCTTGAATGGCATAATTTCTTTTTGAAAGCGCGCTGAATGATCTTCAGTCCAGTCTTTAAGCATCCCGCTCATTTTACCCACCTTTAGCAGCCGTTAAATCAAAAATTATCCCTGACAATATAGGTCTCATATGTTGAAAATTTCTTTGAAACATATGGTTTATGAAGACTTAAAGGTTTGGCGCGCCGCATAATATAGCGCTCCCAGAAGCATCATGCCGCCGATGAAAATTCCGCACATCGTTAAAAGAGGCCCATAATCTCCAAGCATTTCGCCCCGATTTTTAAGCCATGCTGCAATACTTCCGCCAAACAACATTGATCCCAACAACATCATTAAGAAATATGGAAGGGATGAAACCTTGTCCGCCTCCCCTTCTTCCTCATATATTTCTATAAAGCGGCTTGCGCTGTCTTCGGTTCGAATACGCAAGGCATCATCTTCAGCAAGGTTGTCGATTACAACATCAACTGGGTCCTCGGCAGAACGTAACACATTTGCATCACCTTCAGCTCTAAAGGGCACGACATTTTCGTAAGCGACCTCTTTTCCCACATCGGTCGTGTCGGTCTGAATAAGGCTTTCAGGCCAAGCTTCAGTGTCCACAGCTTTCTGGTCCGACTTAACGTCCTCAATGAGAGCTTCCAACCGATCTTTAAGTTTTTCGTCCTCAACGGCAATAAGAGAGGGGCGCTTATTTTGCTCGTCGGCAGTGTCTTCATCATCTTGATCGGCAATAATGCTGCGAGGTAACTCATCCTCTGAACCTACCTCATACTCATCTCCCTCCTCAAAAATTTCACTATGAGTCAATGCCCCGGCGGCCCCGTCTTCGCGGCGGCGATATTGAGCGGGTTCGGCGGAATATGGCGCGGCCGCAACGACACCTGCCGCTTCATCAGATGTAAAAACAGGCAACGCATCTTCAGTCGAGAGCAATGCAACTGTTTCATCTTGAATCGGGGGTAAATCAACTCCAGGTGCGCTAACAGGCCTTCCCTCAGGCCTAAGAAATAAAGCCTTCTCAGCTGTACGGCGGCGCATTAACGCATCAACGACATAAATTTTGCCATCGATCTCCGACTTACGCCAAATGTCAAAGCCATTGGCTGCATCTAATGGGCGACCATTATTCAGTGCTCGCAATGTGTCAGATTTCAAAAAAGCTTTAGGGCCAATATTATAGGCAAAGGACACGAGCGCATCGAACTGGCTTTGACTGAGTGGGGCGTGAACATTCTCATTAATCATATCGATGAAAGGAGCAAGGTCGTCCTTTAAAAGCGTTTCCGCTTCTGATTTGGAGAGCATCATAGGCTCATCGCCTAATAAGCGGTGGCCATAACCCACAACTCGCTGACCTGAGACTAATGTACGATCCACAGGGCGATAGCCTTCATAAGCTTTGATAAGCTTCAAGCCCATATCAGAAATGTTAAATTGACGACCCATTTTCGTCCCAATCCATTACAAAGTTAGTTCTCTGGTATGGATAAGTGCAAGACTCGCGCCACAAGGGAATAGCGAGCCGAGTTGAGCTTTGGGGATTATAAGTGCTAACCAAAATCATAGTTAGCAGAGGGTTAATTTATCGGTCTTGGCTCTGCATATCACCAGGCGTTAGAGGAACTGTCAACATTTCTCGAAAAGCCCCCCATTGAGCCTCGGGTGTATCACCTGCTTGCTTGACATATTCTCGTACAATGTCTTGGCCAATATTATAGTTAATCACGTACCCTCTATATTTCTCGATAAACCGTAAGCGCTGCTCCGATTTTTCATAGCTTTGCAGGTAATATTTTTGAATGAGCGGCACCGCTTGCTGCTTCGTGAGCTCCCCGTCCAAATAGCGCCGCGCAATATCATTGGTTGCGTGAGACAATTTATTTTCGAGCTCTAAAATACGGTTAAACTTATCAGCATCCTTTGAATCTAATCCGGCTATCGGAAACAAAACCTCTGTCTCGAATTTCATCTTCTCATCACCCGGAAACGCAAGCACAACGCCAAAATTGCCCGACCCTTCTGCTAATGGTCCGAAGGGTCCAAAAAGAGGATTCACGCTGTACTCAATCCAACCTCGATTGCCGACAAGCTCTTGCTCGATGAAGAGGTTCCAGACATGGTGACCCGGATAACCTTCATGGCACCCTAAATCCACGGCGCGCTCTATCGTAATAGGAAAGTCGGTGTTAATTTGAATGAGGCTTTCAAAATTACCTTGATAGTAATTATAGCCAGACCAAGCCTTACCGGTCACGAACTCCATTCGAAATTTTTCAGTTTCGGGCAAATCGAAATGTTTTTGTGTTCGCATTCGGCACTCGGCAATCGCGCGATCAAAAACAGGTTTCAGTTTTTCTTTTGGAATTTCAAACTTGTTTCGAAAAGCATTCACTCTGTCCGCTGTAGGTCCCTTACCCGGCACCAATGCGTCCAGTTGCGCCAATACGGCATCATACTCTGAAAGGTCGTAACGTGGAGGAGGCACATCATAAATATCTGATACTTCTTTATCAAATGAAACTGGCTTACCCGTCACAACATCGAGGCGCACCGCCATCGCCCGAAGTAACTTCACCAAATTACGAGAACGAACAGAGCTTCCATCATCAAGCGTTTCGATACGAGTACTCAGCCGTGTAATATCGCGCAAGAGGTTATCCGGATTTACCTGAGTTCCTTTTATTTCATCACGCCAAGCCTTAGGGCCGCTATAGGCATCCACATAACTTTTATCCACTTCGCCCATCCGCAAAGCAATTTTAACAAAGTCTTCGCCTGCCTGATCCAATGAGTATTGCTCGACCTCCGACTGGGGTACCTCCGCTCTTTCAGGAGCTACGGCGGGGCGACCACACGCAGAAAACAGAACGGCGAGAGATATAAGGGCGATATTTTTCATGAGCCTATCATAAATTTCTCTACGCGGGTAGCAAGATAAGAACTGCGAATCCCAAGAAAGCGAAAAAGCCGATGATATCCGTAACGGTTGTCACAAAGACAGATGAGGCAACGGCGGGGTCAGCTCCAAACTTTTTGAGGCCAAGGGGCACCAAAATTCCCGCAAGCCCTGCGAAGATATGATTTATAATCATAGCTACAAATGCCACCAAGGCGAGCTGTTCATCTTGGAACCAAACATAGGCAATAATTGCAAGTGCTACCGCAAATATTAGCCCAATCATTGATGCCGCCAGTGTTTCGCGCCGAATCGCTCGCCAAGCCGTCTGACTCGTCAGATCTTTTTCCGTGAGGTTACGCACTGCAACAGTCAGCGCCTGTGTTCCAGCATTTCCACCCATAGAGGCGACTATCGGCATGAGGACAGCGAGCGCTACGATTTGAGTGATTGCATAATCAAACTGCGCAATGACGATTGAGGCGAGGATAGAAGTGATTAAATTTATAAACAGCCATGGAGCGCGGGCACGCACGGTATCAAGCGCTGTATCCGTTAAGCCAGCTTCACTTACGCCCGCCAGAGCAAGTATGTCTTCTTTATTTTCGTCTTGAATAATTTCGATAATATCATCGACCGTCATCATCCCAGTTAGTCTGCCTGATACATCAATCACTGGAGCGGAAATAAGGTTGTATTTTTCGAATAAATAGGCCGCATCTTCTTGGTCCATTTTTTGGTCAATGGTGACAATTGTATCATGCATTATATCTTGCAAACTCTTCTCACGCGGGGCCCGCATAATGTCGGAGAGTGGGACATAGCCTATCGGCTTAAAACCTGTATCGACGACCCAGATGTTAAAAAATAAATAGGGCAGGTCCTCACCCGTTTCCCGCATATGATCTATCGTATCGCCCACGGTCCAAAATGGGGGCGCCGCCACGAATTCTCGTTGCATGAGCCGGCCGATAGTTTCGTCATCAAATTCAAGTGAAGCTTCAAGTGCAGCTCTATCTTCGGGCTCCAATGCCCCCATAACCTCTTCGCGCTGGGCAAGGTCCATTTCCTCAATAATCTGCGTCGCATCATCATTATCAAGCTCAGTAATAGCATCAGCGATTTTTCCGGATGGCAAGAGGGGTAGGATATCCTCAACCACCTCATCCTCCAGCTCAGCCAATACGTCAGCTGTTATAAGCTCAGGTGCACGTTCTATCAGACTCTCTCTCTGATCGGTGGTCAGCTGTTCAAATTGGTCCGAAAAATCTGCTGGATGAATATCATTCAAGAGGTGTTGCAACACGCCAATTTCCTGATCGTCCAGAGCCTTGGCGATTAGATTTTCATCAGGGATATTCGAAGATGTGATTTCAGGATTGTCCATCGTCGTCTCCTTTAAGCCTCTGCTTGATTTTAGGACTTATGGCGGGAAGTGTTGCGAAGTCAAAGCAGAAAGGCCAATAAACGTCATGGAATTTACGCCCTTAACATCTTTATTTGGCATCACTCTCTTAGGATTCCTCGTGGCGCTGTCTTGGACGGATGTAAAAAGCTATCGCCTGCCCAATAATCTGACTTTTCCGCTGATGGGCATAGGCCTAATTGACGGGTTTTTATCGAACGCCTTACCGGAACGTCTGATAGGCTTGGCCCTAGGCTACCTCGTTTTTGTTGCAATTGAATTTGGCTTCAGAGCCCTGCGCGGTAAAGACGGACTCGGCCGCGGCGACGCGAAACTTCTGGCCGCAGGAGGAGCCTGGTGCGGATGGATGGGTTTACCGTTTATAGTCCTTATCGCTAGCGGCTGCGGCTTGGCAGCTGCGCTCATCCCTTCACTCAGAAAATCCGCTAATAATGAACGCATACCTTTTGGACCGTTCTTAGCATTTGGGATTTTAATGATGTGGACCGCAAATGTTTATGTTCAAGCTCATTAGGCTAAATTGGCGGCTGACAGGCATATAGCCCTACAATGGGAACGACCTTTTCCCAGCCATCATCGGACAGACTAGTCAGGCGCCCCGCTTTATACCGCACGCCGCCATCAATGTCCTGAGGAGACAGCAAAGTTAGCTCCAAGCTTTTCCCATCAGGGTCCACAAATTTGCGATCTGTAGCAGGTGGAGTTGTAGGATTCAGTTCCGTGAGGGAAACGGATTCGTCACCCGCAACATAACTAATTTCAGTAGGAGCCGCAAAAAGTTTGAAAGTCTTTGTCATGTCAGCAGTCCAAACATACAGACCACACTCACCGGCTGATAACGTTTTACTCGGAATTTTCCCGCCATATAAAGGGCCTTCAGAGGTCGTGGAGGCGCAGCCCGCCAAAACGAAGATAAATGCTAGAGATAATAAACGCATAGCTGACCTTAACGCCATTGCCCCTGCTCTGTCAGCTTATAATGTGGACCTTGTTTTTCAAAACCGTAAAGCGGCAATACGACCCCGGCTTCGGCTTGATCGGTCTGGACCGTGATGTTGGCGGCATATTGACCATTTTTGGAAAGCCGAAGATTAGCGCGAATTTCTTGACGCGCTTCACGGCCCGATAGGTTGACTAAAATGTCACCTCCCTCACAGCTTATTGGCCCTGACAAAACTGGCCCCCGCCATTGCCACCGGGCTTCATTTAGAGCAAGGAAATCCGTCGTAATCAGGCCATTGGCACTTGAACATTCTCCATGATCAACTTGAAGCTCGCTCAGCCGAATATCAACATGTCCCGCAAGTTCCTTAAGGCGCCCGTCCCGCGTCGGAAGATTTGCTAATACCCCGGTAAATCGTAAATTGGCGAGCTGTTTATACGAAAGCTGCCCGAAAATACTCATAGCGGCGGATTGGGAGTTAAAGCTTACCGGCAAACCAGTGCTAAATTGCTTCTTGGGCTCAAATGTGAAGTTGGTTGTGCCAATGTAATCCAGCCCTCTGACTTGCCCATTCCAAAGCGTTCCTGAGTAACTAATATCGCTCCCAGCTCCATTTGGCACAAAATGAGGCCCTACCCACGCCAGTGGCAATTGTGAGATTAAACCCGCAATCCCGCCCAAGGCGCCCAAAAGAAAATAGCGTTTCCGCATGCAACTTATTGTCCGTTATATGTCCGGGACGCAGGCACGTTTAGATTAGGAATATATTCGTCAATTTTGGAAGTTATACGTCCTGACTGGCGCATTTCCTCCACGCGTGCCCTATTCAGCAAATCTTGAGTCAATGGCCGTGCGTCCGATGCATTTCGGATAATTTTTGGGCGTAAAAAAACCATAAGGTTCGTTTTTTTACGCGACTTACCTTTGGATTGAAAAGCCCTACCAATGACTGGTATGTCTCCAAGAATCGGAACTTTCGCAAGGTCAATCTGTTCGTCGTCCTGCAGTAACCCGCCGAGCACAATAATCTCTCCATCATTAGCCAAAACAGTTGTCGCGATTTCGCGTTTGTTGGTCACAAAATCTGAAGATAAGGACGTAATCGCCCCCGCAATGGAAGACACCTCTTGTTTTATTTCAAGACGGATAACATCACCTTCGGAAATTTGCGGTAAAACCTCGAGTTTTATGCCTACTTCTTTGCGTTCAAAAGTCCGGAACGGATTTACCGCCGTTGTTCCCAAGGTCAAACTTTCACCTGTGGTAATAGGAATTTCCTGCCCAACTAGGAAGGTCGCCGGCACATTATCCAATGTTGTCACGAAAGGCGTTGAGAGAATATTCGAGTCTTCATCCGTCTCGAGAGCATTCACCACAACCGAGTAGAGGGTGTCATTATCCACTCCGCTAATCCCTGCGATACCGCCATCAAGACCTATCAGGGAGCTCACTAAACTTGCCTGCTCGTCGCTCGTAAACCCGTCCTGCGCTCCCGCAGCTATGGCGGCTACACCCAAAATATTTGGCGCTGCTCGCGAGAAATTAGACGACAGAAGCGGAACGCTATTGCCATTGAGCCCTGCCAATGCGAATTCCACCCCAAGTTCTTTCGCCGTCGTATCAGAAATCTCGACAATGATGGCTTCTACCAAAACCTGCGGACGCCGAACATCGAGACGGCGGATAATTTGCTCAAGAGCCTCTTGAGTTTCGCCAGATGCGCTTATAACGAGTGTATTGCTCCCGGGCTCATAAGCCACGGTCGGCACCGGCTGACCCTCCCGCTGATAAGCTGGCAATAAAGTATTCAAAAGCTCTATAATTGACTCGCCATCCGCAAAGCGCAACGGCACAACGCTCACAGCCCCGCGCGGAGACGCCCCGCCAACATCCATAGAGCTAATAATAGGTTTAAGCTTCTGTACTTCAGCATAGGGACCTTCAAGGATAATAGAATTTGATCCTGGAATAGCTACAACGCGGTAACTCGGCTTCGCGCCTCCAAGAGCTTTAAGAGCTTCTTCCGCATCAATTGCTGAGATATTAGACAATCTCATGGTTTCAACCACGGAGTCGCTGACATCCATGGCCTTTATTATTTCACGAGCTTTTCGTAAATTTTCAGGAAAATCTGTAATCACCAAAACATTGCCGCCTGGATTTGCCGTAAGTTGCCCTTGGCTGTGCATGACCGGCTTGATGAGGCGCGCCGCTTCCGCGGCATCGGTATTTGATAATTTTATGACCGTGGTTGCAAAGCGTCCATTAAAACCATTACCTTCCGTGAACGGCGCATCCTGAGCGGCTCCTTGGATAAGAGTTACGCGGTATTCGCCCGTCGCGGTGCGAACAAGCGTATAGCCATGAACCCGCATCACATCTTTGAAGACTTCGAAAACCTCGCCTTTAGAAAGAGACTGCTCGGAGGAAATTGTCACCTTTCCCTGAACGCGTGGATCGACAATAAAAGTCTTACCCGTCACCATGGAGACATCATTGATGAAGGCTCGAATATCAGCTTGTTGCATGGTGATGAGGTGGTCCCCTGCGGCAAAGCTAGGAGCGCTAAGGCCGGTCATGAAAGCCGCCATGACGAAACCGACTGTACAAAGTTTTTGCTTAATACCCATTACGGTGTTCCTAGCTTGATTGTCTTAACTTGACCATTCCTAAGAACAGTAACCTCGGCGCCGCCATTTTTGGCAGCATCTTGCAAAAGCGCAATGAAATCTGGGCGGCCGCGCGTGATATCTGTATCACCAATCGCTGTGACGACATCTCCTTTAGAAAATCCGAAAGGAGCGAGGCTAACGCCTGGACGATTTGCTTTAACAGAATAGCCCGCGAGCTGCCCGTTTTTCATGACACGTCGAAGCGAGATATTTTGGAAAAGTGCGCTGACATCGCCTGAAGCCGCAGTTTGCTGGGCAGCTACAGCCAATGCCTTACTCGCCGTCTTTGAGCCAGTAATCTGCGAGCCCTTGTCACCGTCAGCAGGGCTCTTCATCAAGCCCGTATCATCGCCGCGGTCAAAGGTTAACCGCTGTATCTGCCCATCAACATCCAAAACTATGAAATCCTTATTCACAGCCTGCAACGTCACGCCAGGAATTACTTCATCGCCTACTCGGAAATTCCCTTCTTTACTATCAGGTGTCCGTAAGATAGCGGTTCCGTTTGATCCCGCTGTTCGCCCGGTCAGCTTTAAGTTCAGTGTGGTTTCGGGAGCATCTTCACCAACTTCAGCCATCGCAGTAACCTCTATGGCGACATTCCGATTAAACGGATCCGAAGTGAAACTATAGTTTTGCCTTCCCTGGGTCGGAATGTTTTGCACTGCGCTTGGCACTATCGCGGGTTGCTTCCAAGCTGTTTCAGGATTGATGAAAGTTATAACAATTTTAACAACCAGGTAGGCCAGCGCAAGAATCATCAGCGCGCCTAGAAGACGGATTACCCACTGCGAGCTGTTATCTTTGACGGCAACTGCCATACTTATTGGTCCTAATAGTCGGATGCGGTTAATACACTTATATTACAGCTTTATGACGCGCCAAGTGAATCTTAGGCCACATTATGTGTGTCATTCAGCATCTAACATTTTTCCTGCCGAACTCTGCTCAAGTGACCCACGAAAAGTTGGCTGGACTCGCAAACTCCCACTTGCCTGCTCATAAGCATAGCCCATAGCGACCACCTTTTTGTCCTCTCCTCCCGTGCTCATAAAAGAGATCCCCGTTGGTAGACCCTTATATGTCCCCATTGGCACTGTGATATGCGGATATCCAGCGACCGCCGCGATCCAACCAGCTCCTGTCCCCCCCGGATAAGAGTCACCATAGACATGATCAATAAGGAAGCTCGGGGCCGTACTGGGCGCTACAAGGATGTCAACGTCATTTTCTTGCAGGAGCTTATCAATTCCCTCTTCACGCGTCGCCTTTAATACCAACTTCGAGCTTCTAACATACTCATCATCCGTCAAACCTCCCAACGCCTCCGACGCTACAAAGATCGACTGATCAAAAATGGCTAACTCACGCGGATCTGCTTTATTAAACCTTATCAAATCAGCTAATGAGCGTGTTTTTACGGCATCGGTTGTTGTGGAAAGATACTCATTTAACGTCGCTTTGAACTCGTATTTCAACACGTCATATGATGCTTTGCCAAACCCTTCACCAACTTCCCATGCATCAATTTCTACAAGTGAAAAGCCCTTTTTCTTCAACACCTCTAATGCGGCGTCAAAATTTGTTGCCACCCCTGGGTTATCACCTCTGGCAAAGTTCAACACTCCCAAGCGTGTAGTTGTTGGATCTAGACGCCCCAATGAAGCCACATAACTCCCGTCATTTTTGGTCATCGCATCCATCATCATCGCCGCGCCCTCGACCGTGAGCGTCATAGGCCCGGCAGTGTCTTGGCTGGAAGAAATTGGAATAATTAGATCCTGAGGTATCACCCCAACCGTTGGCTTAAATCCAACGATACCATTCATAGCCGAGGGACAAATAATTGAGCCATTCGTCTCTGTACCAACAGCCGCAGAGACAATCCCGGCAGCAACCGCCGCGCCACTCCCGGAACTAGAACCACATGGTGATCGATTGAGGCTGTGCGGATTTCGGACTTGCCCGCGTATAGACGACCAACCGCTTACGGAGTCTTCGGATCGAAAATTAGCCCACTGCGACAGGTTAGACTTTCCCAAAATAACAGCGCCGTTTTCTCTAAGTGCTGCAGCAAGTGGCGCATCGCGCCCGTTGGCATTTTCAATCAAAGCCCAGCTTCCAGCTGTTGTAGGAAGCTTATCTTTGGTTTCAATATTGTCTTTTAACAGAACTGGGACGCCATGTAGCGGACCACGTATTGTTCCGTCAGCTCTCTCGGCATCCAACGCCTTGGCTATCTCAATCGCTTCGGGGTTAACAGAAAGAACGCTTTGAAGCGTCGGCCCATTGCGGTCAATCGCATCGATCCGTGCCAAACTTTGTTGCACCAAGGTCAAAGATTGCCATTCGACCGCATTAGGAAGTGTTGGAGCAAAGCCCGATTTTACCGACGCCTTCGCTTGTGGATCCGATTGTTGGCGAATGGTTTTCTGATCACACGCAGCTAGTATAAGCGCCGACGCCCCCAACGTGATTGAAAGTAATGAATTAGTAAAAGTCACCATCATCTCCCCAGACTACCTTGGGAGAGTAAAGCCGATTAGCCGTACTTATGAAAGCTAAAAAACTCAAGCGCTGCCATTTTCAAAAAAGCCCAAATCTTTTTGAGAGAAGTTACTTAAGTTAGGGAGAACATTAGAAAGCTCAGCGTTCTCCAACCCAAACCAGCCGCCAAGGGTGGCTGCGTATTGGTCAACCGATACTGATGGTATTAGGCGCCCTCTACTCGCTGTGTAAGACTCTGCCCCCAAATCATACTCAGGCAACGCCCCATAAATTTTCTTACCTTGAACAGCTCCCCCGACAACAATGTGGTGAGCCCCCCAACCATGATCAGTACCGTCACCGTTATCAATTGCGGTCCGGCCGAAATCAGAGCCCGTGAACAGAGTGACACTATCGGAGAGCCCAAGTTCAATCATTGCAGATTGGAAGGCGGCAATAGAGGTGGAAATTTGAGCTTGTAATGCTGGCATTGAATTCCTCTGATTGTCATGCGTATCAAACCCGCCAATAGACACAAAGAATATTTGCCGCCTGACATTTAAGGCTCCGCGTACGGCTATAGTATTCGCAACTGTTTTCAGCTGCGTACCCAGACCACTGGCTGGAAATTCGGTGGCCAGCGCCATACCGCCATCAAGAGCGGCTTTATATGTTTCCACGTTTTCAATGGCACGACTATTTACGGAGATTAAGTCCTGCCCATATAAATTCTGTGAAGTCACGCCTACACTGGCGAGATGATCCCGTAGCGCCGCTCTTGCAGCCTCTGAATTTCTACCCGATCCCAGACGCCATTTTTGACGTAAAATATCTGCCGATTCAGGGTTTGATGGAGCAGAAAATTGTTTAACTCCCTCACCTGACAATAGGACATCACTACCCGCTGTGGAAATTGCAGAAAAAGTTGGGTTGGAAGTCGCATCTTGTTTCAGAGCAGCCTCGATAAAGCGCCCTCCCCAACCATTTTGTGTTCCTTCTGTTCCAAAACTCATCCATGTCGATTGCTGATCATTATGAGAAAACAGGCGGTCAGGTATTTGCGCTGACAAGTTATCCATTGCCGAGCGTGTTGTCGGCTCAATGAGTGGTCCAACATTTCCAATAATTGCTGCATTTCCTGCTTCAAATAATGCGTGTAGCTCTGACATTTCAGGGGCGAAACCAAATTCTCGGCCTTCAAACTCACTGCTATTAGATGGGTTAATCTTCAAAATATTCTCGCGATCGCGTGAAGAGCTCCCGCTCCCTACTCCGTAGGCTCCAAAGAGACCCGGGCGAATGGCGGCAAGCGCTTCATGCGATGCAACATCTGTGGGCAAGATCAAGTCCATGCTATCCAAGCCACCTTTGAAGAAAACGCAAACTAACGCCTTGTACCCGCTTGTATCCGCGGCAAAAGCACTTGAATGGCCCATGGTGGCCAATAAGCCGGCACCGGCAGCGAAACCCATGGCTGAAGAAGATTGGAGAAAACGTCTACGATTTATATATGTCATGTCTTTCTCCTATAACTCTAAGGCGAATGCAGGCGACGTAACGGCCATAAATACGGCGAGCGATGCACGTGTCATTTTATCTGCTGCCGCTTCCTCAGGGTCTGTTCGAATGGGTACTTCATTTAATACTGTGATCATTCTTTCTTTCGTCGCGGCACTCATTCGCCCGCCTAGAAGCAAGGCATTAAGATGATCTGCGAGGTCTTCGGGTGTCTCTGCCAAGGCGATTTCATCGGTATAATCGGGCACAAAACTATCAATGGTGTCATCTCGTGTGGAGCTCGTATTAAAGACGTAATTGAGCATAAAGTTCGCATACCCAATAGCTGCGCCCTCATTGACCGTTTGTAGTTCTGGAGCGGTCAATCCCGCACTGCCCGTAGCTGTGCCCGGCGCCACAAAACCTGGGCGATAAAAATTAAATACAGAAGGTGACTGGAAGGGTTGCTGTCCCAGGCGCGTATTTTTCCCTGCATTGTAAAGTAACCACCATTCGTTTTCAGCCATGACATTACCGACATCAAAGGCACGGGCCCAATGCACAAAACGCAAAACGGGTTCACGAACCTTGCCTTGCTGTGGCGAGGGTGCCGTTCCATCATATAGGTGTTCATCGAGCAGGATGGCCGCCAAGGTCGCTTGGAGATCGCCTCGCTCACCAGTTCCAAACCGAGTTTCATCGATGGATATATAGCTGCCTGTTTCAAAAGCCTGCGCAACCCGCTCGACATAATCCGGCGCGGGATGACTTGCTGTGAATCTCTGAATGAGTTGCCGCGAAATAAATGGAGCCAAATTGGGGTGCTCGAAAATATGATCTATTGCTTCATCGATTGCGGCATCACCTCTCGTGCCTGCTGTTATTGTCTTGCCCAAGAAGGTCTTTTCCAGCTCGCTATGATAATCCTCAAACATTTGCAGCCGAGAATATTCCCCATCAACGTCCGCACTCCAAAACGCAGTTCCCTTTAGGCTAAGCCCTGTGAACACTTTCGCTAGTCCGACAATATCCTCATTATCAAAGATTTCGATTGGCTTTCCGCCCGATAATTTGGGCGTTCCATCCATATTTAATTCCACCAAACCCGTTGTGAAGAGCTGTAAAAATTCACGTGCATAATTTTCATCAGGCATTCGTCCCGTGCTTGCATTTCCTTTTCGATTACGAAGATAAGTAAGGTACCGCGCCATTGCCGGTGAATAAGTAACTTCCTTTAGTAAATCTTTATAATTCCCAAAGGCATTACGCGACAAAATATCTATGTAATGCGCATTTGTCAGAGGCTTATTTCCCATTGGGTTATCTGAAATCACCACTATCTGAGACAATGCAAAAATCATTCTCTGTCGCAATTGATCATCCGCTTCAACCATCGCATTCCAGAAAGCATTCGCATGCGCGCGATTATCGATCACTTCACCGGCTTCAAACCTCGTCCTCAAGGACGGCAAAATATAGGTTGTGGGCTTTGTAAATTCGGCGGTTAAAATAGCCGAGGCAAGCTCTCCTTGCACCGTATCAATATTCTCCGCAGACCCTCCAAAACTAACTTTTGTCAGAAAGTCTGCTGCATCTTGGCTTGTCTTTAATGTTAATGTTTCTTGCCCAGCTGGAATAGTTGGCGGCGGGGGTGGCAGGACTGAAACCGGCGGCGGCGTTGAACTCGGTGAAGACCCACCACCACACGCGACAAGGAATATGGCGACAAATGAGGCCGTGCTCAATTCAACCGCTTTTGTTTTTACTCTTTTAACAATGCTCAGGCTTAACATCGAAGAAACTCCCCACTTCGATTAGTGTGATGCCCACCCCAGATGAACGCTTTAGAATATCAAATACAGCTTGAGACTTAACATTCTGTTGCAATTCTCTATCGAATGTGGCGTTAATTATGGCTACAAAAAGACCATCCCATGTTCGTGTCGCATTTGTCATAAAGTTCTGGGACCATGATTAATCAAAGCTTTCGGAGCCAACTCTATGACGGGGATAAAAATTGACGGGCGAGCATATGCTGAGGGCTTGCGAGAGCGAATAAGTCAGGCAGTTAAGGAACTACCGGATCAGCCAGCACTCGCGGTCGTGCTGGTGGGTGATGATCCGGCTAGCCAGGTTTATGTCGGCAGTAAAGCGAAGTTCACCGTGGAGTGCGGCATGCGCTCTTTGGAGCACAAACTACCCGCCGACGCATCAGAGGAAGATGTCGTGAGTCTCGTAAGAACTCTTAATGCTGATAAAGACGTTGATGGCATCTTGGTACAACTACCTCTGCCAGCAGGGTTAAACTCGGATCGCGTGATTGAAGAAATTCACCCTGATAAGGATGTCGACGGCTTAACAGAGGCCTCTGCTGGGCGTTTGTCCTTGGGCAAAGCCGGACTTCGGCCCTGCACGCCTACGGGTTGCGTTATGCTTGCCAAAGACCAGCTTGGTGACCTATCAGGTAAACATTGCGTGGTCTTAGGACGCTCCATTTTGGTCGGAAAACCTGCCGCCCTTTTATTTTTAGAGCAAAATTGCACGGTCACAATTGCTCATTCTCGCACGAGTAATTTGGAGGATATTTGCAAAAGCGCGGATATCCTTGTGGCGGCAGTTGGCCGACCACAAATGGTGCAAGCAGAGTGGATTAAAGAGGGCGCTTGCGTCATAGATGTCGGCATAAACCGCGTACCGAGCCTGAAACGCCCTGGAAAAACGAGGCTTGTCGGCGACGTAAATTACCTACCCTCCAAAAAAATAGCAGGGTCTATCACCCCTGTTCCGGGTGGTGTCGGCCCTATGACAATTGCTTGCCTGCTCCGGAACACGGTCATTGCTGCCTGTTCGCGTCGAGGTTGGGCGACGCCAGCCGTGTTAGATTTTTAGGCTTTCTGCAGACAGACTGCGAAGACGGTGCCATGCTCTGAGGTTGATTCCAGCATGATGTCGCCGCCTTGCTCTCTGGCGAGATCTTGTGAAATCGTCAGTCCCAATCCTGTACTCCCGCGCCCAGATGCCGAAGCAAACGCCTTAAAGAGATTTTTCTTCGCTTTCTCCGGCAATCCTGGCCCCGTATCCTTGACCAAGATTGAGATTTGATCGCCTGATGGGATTGCCTCTACAGTTAGGTTTCTAACGGCATCATCATCCGGCATTTTCGCCATGGCCTGCGCGGCATTGCGAAATAGATTATGGAAAATGCGGTAAGTATGATCCTTATCAGCGGTGACGATCATTTCACTAGGTATTTTATTGGTAAATGTAATGCGGCGGCGTCCTGAACCAAATCCCCCCAGAGTATCCCCCGCGGCTTCGCCGACAAGTAATGAAATGCGAACCACCTCCAAATCCGCCTCGTCTTGACCACTAAGGCTAAAATTTAACACTTCACTGGTCAGTTTAATCCCGCGATCAATTGCCCGTGTCAGGCGACCGCCCATCTTCGCAATACGTTCTTCTTGATCATTTTCGAGCCGTTCAGAGACAAGGGACGCCGAAGCGAGAACATTCCGTAAATCATGATTAATCTTGGCAACGGCCATTCCCAAAGTCGCAAGGCGCTCGCGCTGCTTAAAGCTGGCCCGCACGCCTTGTTTCATATCATAAAATTCGCGCTGCAATTGACCGATTTCATCTTTTCGGCTCGACGGCGGGAGATTGCTGCGCCGCTTTTCCGGATCTTCACGAAAATCAGACAAGCCCGTTGCCAGTTTCTCAATCGGTCGGATAATCATAAACAGCATGGCGAGATATATGAGCAACCCGGTAATCAGCGCAATCGCCAAAGATAGAACCGCAATGCGCTTGGCGTAATCTCGCATCGCCCATTGAAGCTTTGCTTTAGGAATAATTAATTCGAGAGCATCTTGTCCTTGAACGGGAGATGTTGCCAGAACCCTTAGACTACCCTCAGCACTCCCGAAGAAGGCTCGGAACGCATCCCTAAAAAGTGGTAAGCGGCGGCTTTCTCGAAGATCAACAAGTTCAATTCCCTCTCCTTTTGGGGGGTGGCCTAACATGAACTCACTCATGCCGTCGCGTTTTGCCGACATCATGATGACATCCGTATCCTGCATGAATTGCTCGGTTAGAATTTCACTTGCCTCGTAATCAGGCACACCCGTCAGCGCCTGGGCTAGAAGTCCGGCTTGTTGAGCGCGATCATTTAGCCAATCCTGACGAAAAGTAGTCGCTGAGGGAATAAAAATCACTAGCTCCGCCAGCATGACAAAGCAAATTGTCATGAGAAGTAATTTCCCTGAGAGGCGGCGAGATATAAAACCCTCTATCATGATATAAGGTTAGCCACCCTAGATGGAATTAGCTAATGAAATTTCGTGAGAAACCCGGCGAGCTTCCGTGTGCGTTCGCTAAACAAGGCATCAGTGTACCAGCTCGACGCAGCGCGTTTCACCGCTTCCGATCGCGTGGGGTAAGGCGATATAATTTGGGCTAGTCCGGAAATTTTCACTTTATTAGACATTGCTACCGAGATCATATGAATAATCTCGCCAGCGCTTTCACCCACGACTGACGCCCCCAATATTTTACCCTTTGTAGTCGCAACAATCTTAACGCCGCCATGGTCGGAACGCTCCGCAATTGCGCGATCATTTTCTTCAAAATCCCATGTTACGCAGCGTACCTGATGGCCAGCTTCGATCGCCTGCGACTCCGTCATACCTATGCTTGCAAGCTCAGGCTCGGAATAAATCGCAGCCGGCATACGGGTTGTGTTTGCCTTGCCAAGCATGTCCCCCAAATAAGGCGGAGAGAAATAGAAATTACGGATAAGCTGCCCAGCATGATAGCCCGCGGCATGGGTTAGCCCGCCCATGCCTTTGGCAACATCACCTGCCGCATAGACACGCTTATTTGAGGTACGAAGACTATCCGTCACCTCAATACCGCGGCGATCATATTCAATGCCCGCATTTTCAAGACCCAGATTGTTTACATTTGGCGCACGGCCTGCAGCCACTAACAAGTGAGATCCTGTCAACGTCGTGCCATCCTCAAGATCAATAGCCACGCCTGTTTTCGTTTTGCGAATAAGTTTTGTTTTTGCGGGAGTATGAAAAACAAGACCTTCATTTTTGAGCGCATTTACAAGGACCTCTGCATGTTCGGGCTCCGAGCGCCCCAAAGGCGCCGCTATATCGATAATTTCCACCTCAGAGCCGAGCCGCTTAAAAGCCTGTCCTAATTCCAAACCTATTGGCCCTGCCCCGATGATGAGGAGCTTTTTGGGCTGTTTGTCCATTGAAAACACGGTCTCATTTGTAAGGTACGGTGTCTCTGCCAAGCCCGGAATAGGGGGCGCAGACGCGCGAGACCCAACCGCAATGACAAATCGCTTGGCTTTGACTTCAGTGGTTTTAGACTCAACCGTATTGGCATCTTTAAAGCTAGCGCGCTCCCGAATGACAATGCAGCCCAGACCTTCAAAACGTTCCTGACTGTCCACTGGAGCGATATGTTCAATTACGCCCTGGATATGTGCCTTGACCGTCTCAAAGTTCACCTCAGGCTTGGCAACTTTAACACCGAAAAGCTCACCGCTTGAGAATGCATGAGCATGTTTGCCAGCGGCTATTAGGGCCTTTGACGGTACGCAGCCATAATTCAGGCAGTCACCGCCCATTTCATCCGCTTCGAATAGAACAACAGAACGTCCGAGTTGAGCGGCGCCAGAAGCGACGGAAAGTCCTGCCGAGCCAGCGCCGATGACGCAGATATCGACGTCATAATGAGTTTTAGACATGAGTTCTCTCTTGATATTTTACGGATTTAGACCGCAGCTTTCTTAAAAAATTTCTTATAAATTGCAGGTATCATGGCCACGAAAGCGAGGGCAAAAAATGCTGGAATGAAGTTCGTCGCAGCAGCTTTAACAAGGGCGCCAACATCCGCTGTCTCTCCATTCGCTGCAGCAGCTAATAATGTACTGCGCAACCCCGACCCGATAAGCGTATAAGCAATCGTTCCAGGGATAATCCCCAACAGTGTAGAAATAAAATAATCCCTGAATTTCGCGCCTAATATAGCAGGCGCAATATTGACGACAGCGAAAGGGAATAAGGGAATCAGGCGCAGCGTAAATAAATAAGACAGAGCATTTTCATTAAAGCCCTTTTCCATTTTGCCAATAAATGGGCCAGCAATCGACTTTAGGGTTTCACCTATTGAGGATTTGGCAGCCACGAAAAGAATACAAGCGCCGATCGTCGCCCCTACCACGGTAGCGGGCGCGCCAATATAGGTGCCAAAAAGGAATCCGCCGCCAATTGTCAATGCGCTCGCGGGCACCATGAAGGCCGTCGCAGCAATATAAATACCAATAAAGGCGATCAAGACGAGCCAAAAATTCTCTTGTACCAACGTGTTAAGGTAAACCGCATTTTCTCCCAACGAAGAAGGAGATAAATGTGTATGCCAACCCTGAGAAATCGCGAGAGCCAAGCCCCCTAAGATAATATAGAGTGGCCAGAGACGCACAAAAATGGGCTTCTGTTTTTTAGTCGGTTCATCAGTCATTGCATTCGTCGCCATTATTTCGCGTCCTCAATTGTTCACGGACCAGTCGTAATCGTAATCAACGATAGTCGCGCCGTTATCTATGGCTGCCGCCAAGTCTGAGTCAGCATATTCTCTAATATGTTCAAGAACTGTCGCTTTAGTACCGCCAAAGTCCTCTTTGAACCATTTATAAATCGAAGATACTCTGAGCCCCTTAGGCGTCACAACAACGCCGCGCGGCGAGTTAATATAAGCCGCAGCGGCCTCTTTGCGCAGAGTTACATAAGTTTCAGCGTCCCACGCCATATCTAAAAGGTTTGGACATCCAACCGAAGCACAGTTCACCATGTAATGCACATAGGGCGAGGGATATTTTACCCGTAAAATTTTGTGCTCAATATCATCAAGACTGAGCGTTTCGCCATTAATAACCGTTTTCACCTTCTTCCATGGTCCCGAAAGACCACTAACGTTATCACCATTATATGTCTTGGCCTTTCTGATGGAGTCCAGCGGGTAATTTTGGATAATCAAATCGATTGTTAGCGCATTATAAAGGTTCGCATAGAAAGCAATCGCTTCGTCACGGCTCAGGGTATCGGGATTTATGGCCCCAAGGTCTTTGAGATACCCACCTAACCTTGCACTATCCGCGACATTCGCCTTAAGCCCTGCATAATCAAAATGCGTCAAACCAACAGTGTCAGGCGCGCTGACATAATTTTCCAAAATATAGCTCCATTCAGCATGAAGTGATGCGGTTTTCATCGTCTCTACCTTCATGGAACTGGCATTCTCGGATGTACCTGAACCATAACCAACCTGCGCCGAACTTGCGGAAGCTTCAGAGGCTTTGGAGGTCTCGGCATAAGTACACGCCGGAAGCATTAGCAAACTGACCGTGACTAATAATATATTACGCAACATAGCATATTCCTTTGTCTTGAGCCTGCTATAGGGGGCGATGATAAAAAAAGCTTCACACAATGGCTCACAAATCCGTGCTGTAAGGTGAGTAGACTTGTGATAAATATGTGAGATGTCGTACGAAATTGACGCAATGCACCGCTTGACTTCGCGCAGACTCACGCTTAATAGCCGCGTCTTGATATATTAGTGGCCCAAAAGCCGCTCTGGAGACTAAGATGAAACGTACTTTTCAACCATCCGTATTGGTTCGCAAACGCCGCCACGGCTTCCGTTCACGCATGGCTACTAAGAATGGCCGCGCTATTTTGGCTCGCCGTCGTGCAAAAGGCCGTAAGGTTCTGTCAGCTTAGACAGCTTTCCGGCGCGACCGTGCTATGAAAAAACTTGGAAAACTCGGAGTGCTGAAAAAGCGGTCCGAGTTTTTGTTTGTTCGGGAAGGACGTTATCAAGCCCGAGGGGGTATTGTCATCCAAGCTCGAGAAAACCCCCAAAGCTCTCATATTCGCGTTGGCTTCACGGCTACAAAGAAGATTGGAAATGCAGTCATTCGTAACCGTGCCAAGCGCCGTATGCGCAGCGTAGCATTGGAAACACTGCCTAAACTCGGGCAAAAAGGCACAGATTACGTCTTCATTGCTCGCAATTCGACGCCAACAACCCCATATGACGCTTTAGTCGGGGACGCGCAAAAAGCCCTTTTAAGCCTTGCGCAAATGACTAAGAAAAACAGTAAGAAGAATCAAAACGGCTGAGCCATGCAAGACCACCAAAGTAACGACCAAAAAAACTTCATCACAGCCATGGTGCTTTCTGGCATCGTGTTATTAGGCTATTGGTTCTTTTTTGGAAAACCTCTCGCCGAAAAGGCGCGGGCGGAAGCTGTCAAAGAGACAGCTCGTATCGCGGAATTAGAGGCCAGTCCCCCTCCTCCCATTCAGCCCCGCGAAGTCCTTGTAACAAAAGGGACTCGCATCAACATTGATACAGCCTCGCTGAAAGGCTCCTTTCTGACCACAGGGTCGCGATTCGACGATATCGCGCTAAAAAATTACGACAAAACATTAGAGCCAACCGATGGTTCCGTTATATTACTGACGCCTGAAGGCGCGCAGAAGTCAGCTTACCTGATGGATAACTGGACAGGCGTTGATGGCGGCAACGGCGCAGGTAAAGAATGGGCTGTCGTCTCTGGAAGCACACTGACCGAATCCAGCCCTGTCGTTCTGCAACATGAAAATAACGGGCTCCTCATCGAGCGGACAGTTTCTATTGATGATAAGTTCCTCATTACGCTTTCTGACAAAGTAACCAACACCTCCAGCAGCGAAAAAACTATTACTCGCAAAGGAATAGCGCGGCAGCATAACCTTCCGGATGACTTAACTAACTTTTTTATCATTCAAGAAGGTCCTATCTCAGTCGTAGATAGAAAATATCATGACCAAAAATATAAGGGCCTAAGAAAAAAAGGTAGTTGGAGCGAAACCGGTGAAGCGGGCTGGGCGGGCCTGACGGACAAATATTGGTTTATCGGCAATATTGCGCCCCAAGGACAAACCATACGCGCGAATTATGATTTTCGGAGCATAAATGATCAGGATGTTTATGAAACGTCTTATACGTTAAGCCCCACAACTCTAACCGCTGGCTCAACGATTGACTCCGTCAGCTATCTCTATGTGGGTCCGAAGGAGCGTTCAACGCTTCTCGCTTATGAGGAGCAAGGCCTTGCCGAAATGGAGCGCGCTATTGACTGGGGAGCCATGCGCCTTTTCGTTAAACCCATCAGCACAGCCTTGAGTTTCTTGGGCTCAAAGCTAGGAAATTACGGTGTTGGCATCCTCGTTCTGACATTTTTCATCAAACTTCTCATGTTCCCGCTTTTCAACAAGCAATATGAGAGCCAAGCAAAAATGAAAAAATTGCAGCCGAAAGTTAAAAAACTTCAAGAGCTCTACAAAGATGACCGCATGAAAATGCAGCAAGAGATGATGGCCACTTACCGCAAGGAGGGCGTCAACCCTGCAGCTGGTTGTTTACCGATTATACCGACAATTTTTGTCTTCTTCTCGCTCTACAAAGCCGTGTTTATCAATATTGACCTGCGCCATGAGCCATTCTTTGGTTGGATTCGCGATCTGTCCGCCAAAGATCCGCTATCAATTTTGAATGGCTTTGGCCTTTTCCCGTGGGATGCAATTCCTGGCCCAATCCCCGCAATACTTGCCATTGGGCCACTCGCCATTCTTTACGGCATCACGATGAGCTTAATGTATACATTAACGCCGCCTGCAGGTGACCCAATGCAAGCCAAAATATTCAAGTTCATGCCATGGATTTTCATGTTCATCTTGAGCCCATTCGCCGCTGGCCTTCTCATTTACTGGGTGTGGAACAATATTTTGTCGTTCTTCCAGCAATATTACATCACCCGTAAATTCAAAGTCGACACGCCGGTTGATCAGTTCTGGCGCAAAATTACGGGCAAAGAAGAGCCTGCAAAAGAGTAATCATGACAGAAGATGAGTCAGGATTAACGAGTCGGGATATCGAAGAAGGACGGCTCCTTTTCGCACGAGACGTCACCTTCATGCTCAGCGCCGTTAGTCTCGACACACTGCCCCCAGCCCGCTTGCCAGAAATTTGTTTTGCTGGACGGTCAAATGTGGGCAAGTCGAGCCTGATTAACGCGCTTACCAATCGCAAGGGTCTCGCGCGGGCCTCAAACACCCCTGGTCGCACGCGGGAGCTGAACTATTTTAATGTGGATGAGCGCCTCTTCATCGTTGACCTCCCAGGCTATGGATACGCAAGAGCCTCGAAATCAGATATTGCTCGTTGGACGAAACTAACGCGTCAATTCCTCTTTGGCCGGGCCTCGCTGCGCCGGGTGTTTCTTCTCATTGATAGCCGGCATGGCATCAAAGATAGTGACAAAGAATTGATGGGAATGTTGGATGAGACGGCTGTCACATATCAAATCATTTTGACAAAAGTTGACAAGCTCAAAAAGGGCGATCTTGAAAAAGTATTGGAAAAAACGC
This sequence comes from Hellea sp., assembly GCA_020629875.1. GTDB lineage: Bacteria > Pseudomonadota > Alphaproteobacteria > Caulobacterales > Maricaulaceae > Hellea. The sequence goes on along the minus strand of JAHDCL010000005.1, from coordinate 19,763 downwards.
AAAAAACCATCGCAAAGAGACCCGCTGCGTTCCCCGAAATCATTTGCACGTCATCTGAAAAAAAACGTGGACTAGATGAACTGAGGGCAGAAATCGTGAGCTTGGCGCTGCCCTAAATGGCTCATATTGCTATGAGAATTTAACTTATCTTTGGCAGATTTATTCTTATAACAGGCGCAAATCATAAGTAGGACTCACATGCTAAAACGGCGGAGAAATGAAACAGGTTGGACGAGCGCACAAACGCTTTCAGAGGCATTGCCTTTCATCCAACGCTATGAAGGGCAAACAATCGTCATCAAATTTGGCGGCAATGCCATGGGCGACCCAGAACTGACACGGCAATTTGCCCGCGATGTTGTCTTACTCAAGCAGTTTGGTGTCCGGCCGGTCATCGTTCATGGCGGCGGCCCCCAAATTGGTTCCATGCTTCAAAAACTCAATATAAAATCTGAGTTTGTCGATGGATTACGGGTTTCTGATATAGAAACCGTTGGTGTCGCTGAAATGGTTCTCTCTGGCGCAATAAACAAATCCATTGTGCAAGCCATAAACGAAGCAGGTGGGCGCGCGGTCGGTCTATCAGGACGTGATGCTAACCTTATCACCGCTAAGGCCAAAGACGAAAAACTTGGATTCACAGGGATCCCCACAGACACAGATACATCTGTACTAGATGTGCTTGCGGCCGCAGACCCTGGCTTTATTCCAGTAGTCTCTCCTATCAGCGGCGGCGCAGAAGGGGCCTCATATAACGTCAATGCTGATACCGCTGCGGGGACGCTCGCTGCTGCCCTTAAGGCCTCCCGCCTGATGCTGCTGACCGATATTGAAGGTGTGATGGATAAAGAGAAAAACCTTTTAACTAACCTCTCCACTAAAGATGCGCGGGGATTGATTAAAGACGGTACAGCTCAAGGCGGTATGATTCCTAAGCTCACGACCGCGATTGATGCCGTGGAAGCAGGCGTCGATGCTGTCGTCATATTAGATGGTCGCCGCGCTCATGGACTACTCGTCGAACTGTTCACAGATCAAGGTGCAGGAACCCTAATCGGATGAAAGCTGCCCTGCTAACAACCGCTATCATTGCTCTCCCGATAAATGCCTTAGCGCAAGAGGTGATACAGCCTCAAACAACACCTGCGCCCAATGCGTCTTGGGAAATCTGTAATGAGACCAGTTTTATTATGCGGGTGGCAACCGCATATATTCGCGGCGGGATAATAAGCCCAAAGGGATGGGACAAAACGCGCCCCGGAGAGTGCATCACTCAATCTGTACCCATTAGCTCACCGCGATATGTCTATGCTGAAAGCGATCCTGTGCATCAAGGCGGCATAAGGGAATGGGCCGGCTCAGTACCTCTGTGTGTATCCGCCGACGACTTTAGTGCCGACGCAAGAAAGAGCTGTCAGTTACAAAACCTCGAGACAAGAAACTATCTGGTCATAGATCCAACGGAACCGCGCACGACTTTTATTGAACCTGATAATTACGGGAAGAATGCTGCTACTGCGGGGATGCAGCGCCTTTTACAGGATAGCGGATATAAAATTACCCGAATAGACGGACTACCTGGCCGGCGGACGACGCGGACATTGACAACATTCAAAAAAGAAAAAGAACTCGCCAAAGATGTCGATGACAACACGCTGATTGATGCCCTTGCTAGCGCTGCGAAGGCTAAACAAGAAGAAGTCGGCCTTGAGGTTTGCAACAATAGCTCAAGCCGCATCTGGACTGCGGTCGCAACCCGCGAAGATGGTGATTGGAAATCTCGAGGGTGGTGGACCATTGATCAGGGTACTTGCCTAAGGACCCTCACAAAAACATTGCAAGGTACAGAGGCGCATTACTATGCCTTAGCAGAAAATATCATTGAAGATGAAGAAGGACAGAAGACTGGGCCTGACAAACGCCTACGGTCCGTCGCGGCAACGCCAGCGCAATTTTGTATCGCTGAAGCAAAGTTCTCAGCTTTAGGCCGTGAATATTGCGCGGAGTCCGGTTACGCTGTGGCTAATTTCCGCCCGGTACCCACAGAAAATGACGGCATTCGAGTCACGCTAACTGACCAAGATTTCGCTGTGCCCAACGCAGTAGGTCTGCGCCAATAAATATGACCCAGAACCCTGACTTAGCCCATATCCAAAACTGGATATTTGACCTTGATAATACGCTGTATCGCGCGGACGCGGAGTTCTTTTCGCAGATCGATCTTAAAATCACGAAATTTATTAGTCGCTATTTGGCTTTACAGCCCGATAAGGCGCGCATGGTACAAAAGGACTTTCTCGCAGAGTATGGCACCTCTCTCTCCGGTATGATGGCCGTGCATGGAATGGATCCTGCCGAGTTCCTAGATTACGTCCATGACGTGGAATTACATATGCTGGATCCGGACCCACAGCTTCGTAAATATATCAAATCTCTTCCGGGACGAAAATTTATTTTCACCAATGGTTCTAAAGGACATGCAAGAAATGTGGCTGGGCACCTCAATCTATTCGATTTATTCGATGGGCATTTCGGCATCGAAGATGTTGACTACGTTCCCAAGCCGAAACGTAGTCCATACGTAAAGTTCTGCGATGTCTTCGACATCGATCCGGAGACTGCCATATTTTTCGAAGACAGCGTACGTAACCTCGAAGTCCCCAAACATATGGGAATGCGCACCGTGCTCGTTGTCTCAGATGAGGACTGGGGGCACGAACCAGAGGTCACTCGCCCGGCCGGACTTACCACCAAGGCTGATTGGGTTGACTATACTACGAATGACCTAACGGGATGGCTCGGAACAAATAGCTGACTTGACGCGCCGCCCTTCCAGCGCGAAACTGGATGACATGAAGCGCGCCTTAAAATTCATACTCAGCCTCTTACTATTCACAATCCTCGGGGCGGCTATTTACGTCTTTGGTGTTGTTGTACCTCAGCAAGACGCGAAGATGAATTCTGTCACGCCGCATAATCCATACCCTGTTTCAAAAGCCGCAAAGCAGCTGCATGCGAACTTGCTAATAGCAGACTTACATACGGACAGCCTGCTCTGGCGACGAAATCCTGAAAAACGCTGGGACCGAGGTCATGTAGACCTACCGCGCCTGCGCGAAGGCGGCGTAAATATTCAGGTCTTTAGCGCAGTAACAAAGTCGCCACGCGGGTTGAACTTTGATGGAAATGACGCCAACGCTCCCGATGATATTGCGCTGTTGGCGAAAGCACAGCTCTGGCCAGCGCGAACATGGAACTCAATTTATGAGCGCGCAGTGTTTCAAGCGCAACGCCTTCAAAAAATCGAGAAGCATAAAAGAAACAATCTTGTAATTGCTCGGAGCAAGTCTGACCTGAAGCAGCCAGAGGGCACCCTCATCGCCCTGTTGCTCACTGAAGGGTCGCATCCACTGGAAGGAGACCTAAAGAATATCGGGCGCCTTTATGATCAAGGTTATCGGGCCATGGGCCTGCAGCATTTCTTTGACAATGAACTCGGCGGCTCCATGCATGGACGTTCGCAAGCAGGTCTAACTGATTTTGGACGCCAAGCTGTTTTGGAAATGGAACGACGGAACATCATGATCGATGTCGCCCATAGCTCCCGCAAAACGGTCCGCGATGTGTTAGATACCGTCAAAGCTCCACTCTTTATCTCCCATGGCGGCACCATTAGCGGCTGTCCCCAAACCTCTAATCGCAACTTACCAGATGATCTTCTCAAAGAGATCGCTGCGCGCGGCGGAATTTTGGGTGTGGGTTACTTTGGCGGCGCGATTTGCGACATATCCCCCAAGGGCATCGCGCGGGAAATTATTCACGCTGTCAATCTTCTTGGTGAAGATGCCGTAGCATTGGGATCAGATTATGACGGCTCAGTCACAACCTCACTGGATACATCCGAGCTAGCGGCAATTACCCATGAGCTACTGGCACAACGCATGGAAGAAGCACAAATCCGTAAGGTGATGGGTGAGAATGCGAAACGGTTCTTTGCAGAAAATTTGCCAGACTAACGTCGTTACAAGACATCCCCGTCTATGTCGCTCTGTAATGTTCCTAGGCGGTCTTTTACAGCTTTCAGCTCGGGGTATAGTTTATTCGCTTCGCGATAGGCCTCCAGCGCTTCCTCCTGCCGGCCCAATTGTTCAAAGACATTGCCCATGGTCCAGAGAGCATAAAAATGTCGTGGTTCATAAATGAGCGCCTGAGCCGCTTCATTGAGAGCACGGCTTAAATCTTTTTCTTCAAGAGCTAAACGTGACGAGCGCGCCCATCCCTCAGCATAGTCGGGGTTAAGGGAGGTCACATGGTCAAACATGCGCCGCGCGAGTTTATTATCATTTCGTTTCTGCGCTGATGTTCCCCGGCGCAATATGAAATTGACAGTATCTGACCCACTATCAAGCCATATCGCCCAAATCTCTTCGGCAATCAGATTAGCGTCTTCTGCATTGCTCTCACCTTTAAGACGGGCGAACAAATTCTCTAATTTAGCTGACCGCTCGGCTTGTTCCGATAAATCGGAATAATCTGGCTTCTGGGTCGTAATTGAATCAGCATCTGTATCAGCAGATGACTTTGCTTCAGGAGTAACGCCCGTTTCTTCACCGAAACGGTTACATTCGTAATAAGGGTTTTCACCACCTTCAGGCACGATAAGCGCGAGAATACCATTCTCACAATCAGGCTTTTCCAACGAATCCTGTGCGCTGGCGGCACTCGCCGCTAGCGCGGATATCATAAGGGTGAGAACTATACGTTTCATAATCCCGAACATAATGATGCCTCCAACCCTTTCGAGCAAGAGGCATTATCAGAATTAGAGCCGCGTTAAGCACGGCTGTCTAAGAATTAACCTAAAAGGTTACCCTTGGCGCGCCTTAAAACGCGGATCAGTTTTGTTAATCACGTAAAGACGACCTTTGCGGCGCACAATTTGGCAATCGCGGTGGCGGTTTTTCAGAGATTTCAAAGAGCTGCGGACTTTCATCGTCTTGGCCTTATAAAATTAAATTTCGAAGGCGGCGTATAGGGGGCAAGATGTACCACGTCAAGAGATTTTGGCGTCGATTTGTGCACCGGTTTTCATCCCCAATAAGACCGATTTTAAGTCTTGGCGCGGGCAAAGCCCTCCCCTATGGTCTGCCAAATTTCAAACGTCATTAGAACGGGGAACTTCGCATGGATACTTTTGCTGCGCTTATGGAAAGCCTAAACAACTTCGTCTGGGGTCCTCCCATGATGGTGTTGTTATTAGGCGTCGGTTTTTTCCTGACGGTCGGGCTCCGCTTCATCTCCCTCACAAAAATTGGTTACGGCTTCCGTCAGCTCTTTAAAAAGCGTGACCCTAATGCCGAAGAAGGGGACGTATCACCCTTTGCCGCTCTAATGACAGCTCTTTCCTCTACGGTGGGCACAGGTAATATTGCAGGCGTCGCAGCTGCGATTGCCATTGGCGGCCCAGGTGCAGTTTTCTGGATGTGGATCACTGCCATTCTGGGAACAGCTACAAAATTTGGCGAAGGTGTCTTAGCCGTTCGCTACCGCGAGATAGACGCGAATGGTAACCGCGTTGGCGGCCCAATGTACTATATTAAGAATGGGCTAGGTCCAAAATTCATGTGGCTAGCCATGGCCTTTGCTTTGTTTGGAATCATCGGCTCCCTCTCCACAGGCAATGCTGTTCAGGCCAACTCTATTGGTGATGCATTAGGAAGCGCCTATAACTTCGACCCACGCATTGTAGCGATTATTCTCTCTGCTCTTGTTGCAGGCGTTATCTTCGGCGGCATTAAGCGGATTGGCGC
>JAHDCL010000005.1:6752-13853 GCA_020629875.1 Hellea sp. | reverse complement strand
TTCTCTCTGCTCTTGTTGCAGGCGTTATCTTCGGCGGCATTAAGCGGATTGGCGCTGTAGCCTCCAAGCTCGTGCCTTTCATGGCGCTCTTATATATCGCAGCGGCCCTCATCGTCATCGCAGCAAATATTTCTGCAGTGCCAGCCGCCTTTGGGATGATTTTCAAAGGGGCATTCGGCCTTCAAGGCGCGGGTACGGGCGTAGCTATTGGTCTTATGATGCTCGCCATGCAAAAGGGTGTAGCGCGCGGCTTATTCTCAAATGAAGCGGGGCAAGGCTCCGCGCCTATCGCTCACGCAGCAGCTCAAAATAATGATCCTGTTAATCAGGGTATTATCGCCATGCTCGGCACAATTATTGATACGCTCATTATCTGTACAATTACCGCTTTGGTTATCCTAACTTCGGGCGTGATGGGTGCAGATTGCTTAGCTAGCCCTGCTATTCTGGAATTACTGGACTCTGGAAAAACTCCTGCAGGATGTGAGATAGGTGTACCACTGACAGCTTCCGCCTTTGAGGCCACACTGACAGGCTTCGGCGAGCATATTGTAACCTTCTGTCTCTGTATCTTCGCCTTCACCACCATCATCGGTTGGTCTTATTATGGCGAGCGCTGTGCGGCATTTATCTTTAAAGAAAAGTCCATCCCAGTCTTCCGTATCTTCTGGGTCTTGGCTGTATTTGCTTCGACCTTTGCCCTTTCATTTGAAACGGAAGGTGACAATGTCGTTGTCGCAACATTCTGGCTCATCGCAGACAGCCTCACAGGCTTGATGGCGGCACCGAACCTCATCGCTCTCATTCTACTCTCACCAGTCGTCTTCAAATTGGCCAAAGAGTATTTCGACAAGGACAAAATCGCGAGTGATGGCCTTATCGATCAAGAGGACATTCCATCTGGGCATATCGATCAGTAGGATGAATGACGACAATCATTAGACATGTAAGGCCGGGAGATATCTCGGCCTTAATTGATTTAGCATCCGAGACATTTCTCGATAGCTTTGGCAATTACCATACGCCTGAAAACTGCGACGCCTTTATCGCGCAATCCCATAATGCGGAGGTTTACGAAAAGGCGATTGCAGACCCTTTACAGCTCCTGCTGCTCGCAGAACGTCACGGTGAGTTTCAGGCGTATCTTTACGCAAAGCCCACCACACTCCCCGTTTCAGAACGCCTGCTAAGTGCTCATGAGCTCTCTAAAATTTACACCCGCCGGTCATGCCAGGGTCAGGGCATTGGTGTGAGGTTACTCCAAAATTGGGAACGTTGGGCCAAAACCCAAGACCAAAAAGATGTCATCTTAGGCGTGTGGTCCGAAAATCATGACGCTCAGCGTTTTTATAATCGGCACGGTTATAACAAAATATCAGAGTACAAGTTGTCTGTAGGCGATGTGCAAGACACTGATTTTATCTACCACAAATCCTTATAAATAAGCCCACTCATCAGAGCGGGCTTTTGTTTTTCAGATGAGGCGTTGAATTAATGCCACTTTCTGCGCTTGCGCTTGGCTTTATAGTGATGGTTTGTCCCAGAATAATGCTCACTCCCAACCGTGTTCGCTGTATCTGCATATCCGCCATAATATCCTGTACCCGTTACCACGCGCGAGCCTGACACAGTGCCTGACGTTGTATTATGACTTACGCCAGAGGAATAACTTCCGCCGCCATATGTAGTTCCTGAAGAATAACTGGTCCCGGAACTGTAACCTGAATGGGTTGCCCCGTAAGATGAGCTCGGCTTAATCGTACCAGTCCCCGGCGCACATAAAACACGGCGCCACTCATAGCGTGATGGGGATAAAAGATGCTTCGTCGCAACTTCTGCATATTTAGGCGGAACATTCACGAGGCGCTCCCCTCCTGGGTCGACAACGTCTTCAACAGTAACAGAGCGATATTGCGCAGGTACGGGAATTTCTTCCACGCCGCCGGGATCGGAAACGACTTGCTTGTGAATAGTTCGGAATTTGGCCGGAACAGTTTGGCGCTGAACCTGCCCTGGGGATGTCATAACTTTACGGTTATACTGAACCTGCTCCCCTGGCTCCTCAACAAGACACCAAATTTCGCATGTCGCGCCACATTCGGTTGCGCCGCGAAACTCTGTAGTCCCGCTATGCCCCTGACTATAACTCCCGCCATTTGCAGTTGAATGGATAGTGTAACCCTGCGCTGCCAATTTGCCCGGATTACCTCGCTTCCACACGAGGCGCGGCGCGGAGGTTTGTATGGTCTCTGTCACGGTTGAAAATTGGGGTGCCGCGACCGTCAGCTTATCATAGGCTGGACGTACCATCATCTGCTCAGTCACAGATCGATATGTGGGCTGGCGTACGCGATACCGTGTGCTGGCCTCTTTTACCATGACATTTTCTTCGCGTGTGGCCAATGTTGGCTGATGTACTTCAACAGTCGAGTATCCCTCCTCAACCAAAACCTGCTCGGAACTTGTTGAATATTCGGCCGGCACCTCTACACGGGCATAACATTCCCCGGGGTTAGAAGTATGAGGCACTAATTCTGGCGCATGAGGTGCATAGCCCTGTCCACCCGCCATGGCGAGAGGCGCAAGCGCTGTTCCGGCTAGCAATATTGCCGCCGATTTAATCGTTTTAAATGTTGTCATGGTTTTCACCTTTCAAGTCTCCACATTCACCGTCACCGGTCATTCTCAGACACGGCTTTGCAAGAAACATGCAAAGCCACGCAGAACACCGCTTTCGCGATGTTAATTTGGGGGAGTTTCTCCAACAGGCCTATCTGGCCGCGGCAAAATTCGCTTAACGCGCGATTTTGGCCATGACTAAGGAAGCTAAATATACTCCCAAAGCAGCACCCAGGCTATTGGCTAGCCCGTCGAAAAAAGAAGCGGTGCGCCCTATGCCGAAAAGGGCCTGGCCAAACTCCATAAGACCCCCAAAGGCTGCACAGCCCCAGAAGACTTTGAGTTTTGAGATCTTGGGCCAAGCTAAGCTAATGGCCAGCGCAAGCAGAGCGTAAACTATTAAATGCAACACTTTATCCAAATGAGGAATAGCTCCACCCGTTCCCGCTGGACGCAGAGACGCCCAAACGATGAACACGCTATAAGCCCCTACGCCAAAACGGAGTGGCCCACGAATTGAAGCCGGGAGAAAAAATTCATAAGCTGACATTTTTCTTCCGATAACGGTAAAAAGTGAACAGCTTATGACGAACCCAGGGCTGAAATGAGATCGGATTATCCCCACAATAATTTTTTCCTCCCGGTTTCTGCTTCGCTCACAGCCCCCAGCCGCAAGCGAGGCCAAAATAACGGCCTCAAATGTGGCAAGTTTGCGGCAAAACTGCTGAAATTTGCTTCTCTTAAGTGGGTTTCACCCTTACTGTGTCCGAAATATCACGGTTAATAGGTGCCTAAAATGAACGTTTTAAACCCAAAAGAGGTCGCAGAAGAGCTAAATGGCTGGACTGGCGGCGATGATTTCATCACAAAAGTCTTTAAATTCAAAGATTTCGCTCAAGCGTTCGGCTTCATGACCCGAATTGCTATTATCGCAGACAAAATGGACCACCATCCAGAGTGGTTCAATGTCTATAACCGCGTTGATATAACGCTCACCACGCATGATGCGGGCGGCGTGACTGAAAAAGATGTGGCTTTAGCTACAGCTATGGAGGAAGCAGCGGCGTAAAATGCCCGAATTGTGCGCGAACCGCGCAGATGTGATCATAGGCTATAGTGAAAATACCTGCGCTCCTCTGGTTTGGCAGAAGATATAAGCCCGCAAAAAACAATGACGCCTCAACAATTCCGTGTTAGGGGCCGCCTCATATGAGCACGACCCTTATATCCAATGCGCCAGAAGCGCCAAAATCTGCATCAGATGAGCGTATCCGTCTGGTAGGACTTGGCCGCAAGCAAATAGCTCAGCACCTCACGGATTTTGGCATAGAGCCCAAAAAGGTACGCATGCGGACAAAGCAAATTTTCCACTGGATATATAATTACGGCGTCACAGACTGGTCCGAGATGACCAATATCGCCAAAGGATTGAGAGCTGATCTGGAAAAAGCCTTCTCTCTCGCTCGCCCTGAAATCATAGAACGTCAGATAAGCGTTGATGGCACCCGCAAATATCTCATTCGGATGGCCCCAGGAATCGAAGTAGAGAGTGTCTTTATTCCAGACGTCTCTAAAACGGGCGCACTTTGCGTCTCATCCCAGGTGGGATGTACATTAACCTGTAAGTTCTGCCATACGGGCACCCAAAGACTGGTTCGAAATCTAACCGCACAGGAAATCGTATTACAGGTCATTGCTGCGCGTGATGACCTAGGCGAATGGCCCACCACACAAGAGAACCGCAAACTCACGAATATCGTCTTTATGGGGATGGGCGAGCCGCTTTATAATACGGAGCAAGTCGGGGACAGTCTCGACATTATTTGCGACCCTGAGGGCCTTGGAATTGGCCGCCGCCGCATTACTGTCTCTACTTCGGGCGTTGTGCCTGAAATCGGGCCTATGGGCGCACGAACCTCAGCGATGCTCGCTATTTCGCTTCATGCAGCTAATGATGAGCTACGTGAAAAAATCATGCCCATTAACCGTAAATACCCGCTCAAGGAATTGATGCAAGCATGCCGTGAATATCCGGGCCTATCCAACTCACGTCGAATTACGTTTGAATATGTCATGCTTAAAGACGTCAATGATCAGCCTTGGCATGCCAAACAACTCATAAAACTGCTCAAGGGCATACCCGCTAAGGTCAATCTCATTCCCTTCAACCCTTGGCCTGGGAGTGAATATGAATGTTCTGATTGGGACACAATTGAGACATTCGCAGATATTGTAAATCGCGCCGGTTATGCGTCCCCCATTCGTACGCCGCGAGGACGCGACATATTAGCGGCATGTGGACAGCTCAAGTCAGAATCTGAAAAAACACGCGCAAGTGAAAAACGTCGACAATCCAAAGCCTTATCTGACAAATAAATAACTTGAACTTTTCGTCATAGTCGCACATTTACTCAGCTAGGATGATGTGTGGGCACGTCTTGAATTTGGAAACTAAAAATACATTCGGACCTCCTTATGAGACCTGCGCTTGATAGCCTCGCCAATGGTTTTCCTTGGCTTATTTTCTACCTTATCGTTGTCACCACAATATATCTTGCAGGCCTATTCATTTATGTGAAGCTTACCCCCCATAAAGAGTTAGAGCTTGTTCAGAACGGCAATATGGCCGCTGCGGTGTCATTTAGTGCCTTAGTGGTAAGCCTCGCTCTGCCGCTCGCCGCCTGCTTAGTAAATAAATTTAGCCTCACAGACGTTGCCATATGGGGCACTTTGAGTCTCTTTTTACAATTGTTCCTTTTCCGTCTGACGGACGCAATATTCAAAGGCATGCCACAACGTATTATCGATGATGAGGTTCCCGCCGCGACGGTATTAGCCTCATTCAAAATCGCAGGCTCTATCATTCTCGCTTTCGCAATTGCAGGCTAATCTGCCATGTGGCGGAAATTTCCTGACTGGCTCATATATTTAGTAATCGTGATTGCGATTTACACCAACGCAAACCGCGTTGCGGAAAAAATTGACGCCCCGCCTCCGCCTCCTCAACTTGGGCCCATGCTTCCCAGCGAAACGCCGCGTGATGAGCGGGTGGTCGTGAATGTTAAACGGCCCGATTCAGGCGTAGGAACAGCTTTCGCCATTGATGGAAAGGGCCGGTGGATGACCGCTCGGCACGTTGTGGATAGCTGCGATGAAGTTGGAATTGACCTAGGGGGCCGCAAGGTTCTTCGCGTTGAGAGCTTTGTCTCTGAAGACTCAGACACGGCAATTCTAACGGGGAACTGGAAACGTAAACCCCTTGCCAATGACTTGTATAATAGACGCCAAATCGGAGAACGCGGCTTCTTCTTCGGCTTCCCTCAAGGCCGCCCAGGCGAAGTCGTCGGTTCGCTTCTCGCGCGCAACCGCATGGTCGTTCGCGGCCGGTACCGTTCCGATGAAGCGATTTTAGCTTGGTCAGAAGTCGGCCGAACGAAAGGGTTGTTCGGGTCTTTGGGCGGACTATCAGGAGCTCCCGTCATGGATAAGGATGGTGAAGTAATTGGTGTTGTTTCCGCAGAAAGTCCTCGCCGAGGTCGAATTTACACGGTCGCTCCTGAAAACTTACAAGAACTGCTAAAAGACCGTACCGCGACGCCGGAATCGCTATCCCTAAATACCTACGGCCTTCAAGCAGATCGCTTACGACGAGAACGCCGCATTGCGCAAGTTATTTGCATTGTGAATTAACTTAGCTAATCCATAGATATGTGGAAACGCCCTGCTTTGACATTTACGATATTTTTCGTTCTGGCTGGCTTGATCGCCCTAGTGATGGATCGAAACATCCCTCCTCAACATTTACCTTGGCGCAAGCTCAACCCTGAAGCTCCCTTGGGCTTTGCGACAAGCAGCCAATTTTTACGCATGAGCCTCGCGCCAACAACTGTCTGCATGAATATGGCGCGGGACGCTTCCGGCTTTAATTCTATCCCTGCAGACCCAAAAGAAACAAATTCTGTCTGTGGTTGGAAAACAGCGCGCGTCGTTTACGGGTCAGACAATGGAACGCTGCGACCGGGGGAAGCAAATATGCAATGCCCCTTGGCAATCGGGACCTATATGTGGTTACGCGAAATCAGTCGCGCGGCGCAAAAACATTTGGGTTCGGGCCTAAAAAAAGTACACCACGTTGGCACCTATAGCTGTCGCCGTCAAAATGGAAATAACTCCGGTCAATGGAGTGAACACGCTTATGCCAATGCTTGGGATATAACGGGGTTTGAGCTACAGGATGGCCGCGTCATTTCAGTTCTGAAGGATTGGAACGGCAAAGATAAACAGCGCCGAAAGTTCCTCAGAGAGACCCGCAATAAAGCTTGCAAGATATACCGCGTCACCCTCAGCCCAGATTACAATGAAGCTCACCGCGATCATTTACATGTCGATATGGGCCCGACAACCGCCTGTCGTTGATTAATTAAATGCAGCCCATTTTGGGATGAATATATTATAGGCATAGCTATTCACGCTCGCGACAAT
>JAHDCL010000005.1:0-6652 GCA_020629875.1 Hellea sp. | reverse complement strand
CAGCCCATTTTGGGATGAATATATTATAGGCATAGCTATTCACGCTCGCGACAATGCCAACGGGGTTTGTTGGCCAAACTTGCGAGAGGCCATCCTCGATTTCGCTGCCTACATTTGACTCGAGCATATAGGAGGTTGGTCCGCCAAACCGAAAATCCGCACTTGTTCCGCTCCCATAGGGCTGGACATAACCAAGACCTGGCTGGCGGCTTTGTATGTAACGCACCGCCGCACCGGCGCCATTCACGCCGACGGCAACGGCATACCACCCTTGGGATAATGTGATAGGCTCACCTAGCTCAAAATCTTTATGCCCAGCCGTATCAGCAGCAACAGTGCCGAAATCTTTAACCAACGCGCCGATATCCCATCCCGCGCGATTAGCGGAACCCAGATGATAAAGACCACAACGCATCAGGGCTCCGTCAACCGAACTAGCGCTATATTGCGCGACGCGCCCCCCCTCTAACACGGCCTCGCGATCTACATAAATGGCCGTAAAAATCATGCGATTAGCGACTAAGGAAAGATTACTGCGCCCGATCACCAGGGAACTTGTGGACGGTAAACCGTAAAAGCTGTCTGGACCTCCGCATTGATTTGTAGGGCTGGTCATAATATCTGCATTGAGGCCCATCGGGGTTTTCACGCCCCCTGTTTCATGGTCAATGATGACAGCATCGCGAAACGCCTGACCATCAAGGCTAGTTTTAATGTGAAAATCATTATCGCCCGTCAGGCCCAATTCCGCATGACCTGCATAGCCGCTTTGAAATAGCAGGCTGGCAATATCCGCTCCGCCGGACTTGTTTATTTTTAAGCGATGACCGCCCCCTTCATTATCAAACAAGGTTGCAGGCGACTTTACCGCGAAACGGTCCGTCTCGTTTGCGGCCGTATTTACCCCAAACATCGGAGCTGTCTCAGAAGAACTTTCACCGCTCAACGGCTGCCATTCCGAGCCGCTAAAAACTTGAAACTCAGAAACATCCTGCACATAGCTCCGCCATCCGATATTGGGGGCGAGAAACGTCCACGCCCCATCTTGATAGGCTGCGATATGATGTGCCTGCTCCGCGAAGTCATTTTGAGGCGCGAGGCCCACAATATAGCAATCCCCATTTTGTACGGCGGCGGGAGGCTCGTTGGTGACGCTCAAAACAGAGAGCTGCACAATCGCATCGAGTTGGCGCAAAGCTTCGTTATGCGTCACATGTTTCTGTGCCTGTGCGGGCGCGAGGTAAGGAAGCTTAAGATTGGGGCTCGTTAAATCCATAATAAATCCTGACTATTTCGAATATGTCAGAAATTTATCCGCGATTGAGAGAGTAAGGATTCAATTCATGAGGGGCTCAGAAAATCGAATATTTATACTTTTTTCACCGAGGATTGACGCATCACATCCACCGTTGCGTGATCGACATGAAACTCGGATTTTAGCCGTGCTTTTATGGCCTGGCTGACAGTTTCCAAACTCACATCCTCTTGGGCGAGAGCTTCGAGCGTTAACATTGGTCGCTCAGGCGTAATGGACCAGGCATGTATATGTTCGACAGCTATAAGACCTGTAATATGCTTGGGTAAGTCCTCGCGTATAGCGCGGCGATCAATATGGGCGGGGGCGCCTTCCAAAAGAATATGCGCGCTGTCCTTCACAAGAGACCACGCGCTCCGCAAGATAATAACGACTACCAAAACAGATAAGAGAGGATCAATAGGAAGCCACCCTGTTTTCATAATGACAAGCGCTGCAATAATAGCAGCGACAGATCCCAGTAAATCACCCAGAACGTGCAGCACAGCTCCCCTGATATTCAAATTATCCTGATCCGCCCCCATTAATATTTTAAAAACAACGAGGTTTACAACCAAACCGCCAATCGCCACCCAGAGCATTGGGCCCGCCAATATTTCGCCCGGTGTTATAATCCGATGAATTGCCTCCCATAAAATCCATCCAGCCACGAGAAATAGGGTTAGGCCATTTACAAAAGCCACCAATATCGAGAAGCGATCATATCCAAATGTGTGCTTCCAGTTTGCAGGACGTTTTGCGATCGTAAACGCACCCCAGGCCATGGCGAGCGCCGCGAAGTCCGTCATCATATGTCCAGCATCAGCCAATAAAGCGAGTGAACCCGACATCAGCCCCCCGACCACCTCTACAATCATAAATAGGCCCGTTAGCGTAGCCGCAATACCAACCCTCGTTCGGTTACTCTCCCCAGCATGCGAATGACCATGCCCATGGGTGTGCGAGTGACCGTGAGAATGGCCGTGATGATGGTGATGTCCCATAAAAAAAAGCATAAGCGCAGATCTTGAGTCGATAAAGCGCAATCTTAAGCCGTTTCTAACCCTTTTTTGCTAAAGCGCAGACCTAGGATGAATGAAGGATAGGTTGGACGTGGGACAAAACCCGACAATCACAGTGAAACGCGCCCATGAGCTGAGCGAAACAGATCGCACGGCCTGGAAGGAATTGCGCGACTCTAATGCGGCGACTTACAGCCCATATTTCCATTTAGAGTATACCCTCCTTCTTTCGGAACTTCGGGATGATGTCTTCATCGCCTGTATTTACGAGAATGAAGCCCCCATCGCTTTTCTTCCATATCAAGGCAAACGCTTTGCGCGCCCGGTCGGTGCCCCCATGACAGACTATCAGGGCCTAATTTGCAAAGCAGATGCGCGTTTTAGTGTTACGGAGATTTTAAAGGCGGCCAACATTGGTGCCTATCACTTTAGTGCCAGCGTAAATACGCAGATGGCGCCACATTTCCAGAGCGAAGATGATGGCGTGTTACTAAACATTGATGCTGGCGCTAAAGGCTGGCGCGAAAAGCGCGATGGCAGCTATCGACGCCATTTGAAAAGTAATCGTCGCCGCATCCGAAAAGCAACTGAAGATATTGGCGAACCCCGTTTTGTCTGGCGCTCCAAAGAACAAGAGGTGTTTGATCATCTCATCACTTGGAAAAAACAAAAATTCGCCGAAACTGGCAAATATGATGTTCTCTCAGCCGAATGGACCATGGCGTTATTAGAACAGCTTTGGCAACGTGATGACACTGAATTGAAATGCGACATGCACGCGCTTTATTTTGGCGAGCGTCTCGCCGCAATTGACCTTGGCCTGTCGGACGGCCAGACCTTCCATAGCTGGATTGTCGCTTATGATGGGGAACTGCATAGCTACGCGCCCGGTATACAATTGTTGGAAGGCCTTATCGATGCCTCGCAAGAGCTTGGCTATGATCGCATTGATCTGGGTGTTGGTACCGATGGCTACAAACGCCATTATGCGACGGAGACGGTAAGAGCCGGGACGGGATTTATCGCGGCGCAAGGCTCAGCAGCGGCACTCTCAAATCTTTATAGCAAAGCCGAGATTTTCGGACAAAAAGCTCTTAAAGACGCGCCTGGGAAAATCCGCCGCCGTTACACGCAAATTGCCGCGTGCGAAGACAGCGTTTCAGGTCGAGCTAAAGCGATGTTCAATGCTGTTAAAACCAGCACCCGACGCTGAAAAGTAACCAGCTTCTCAAAGCCAAATCCACGAACTCCCTTTTGGGCATATGCAACTTATTGCCTATTATCATTTGGCAATCCTCGTTTTTTATGATTACCTGAAAATCATGAAGAGCCAAAAGGCCGGAAGCATCGGGGAAAGACATGGTCAGAATAGATTTAAAATTAGAAGACACCCAAACTGGGCCGAATTTGGAAACGGTCTTGGCGGCCCAAAAGTCAGCGTTCAACGCTCATCCCAATCCGCCATGGAACGAACGCAAAGCCAAACTTCAAAAGCTTGGAAAAGCCATAAATGACCATGCTGAAGAGTTTCAGAAAGCGATTTCCGAAGATTTTGGAAATCGCGCTTATGAGGAAACCACCATCGCGGAGCTCCTCGTTATTCGAGGCGGCATTCATCACGCCATCAAACACACAAAACACTGGATGCGAACAAGACGGGCCCCAACTGCATTGCAATATAAACCCGCTTCTTCTCATATCGTCCCACAACCTCTTGGCGTCATAGGTATCATTAGCCCCTGGAACTATCCACTGCAGCTCGCGATTATGCCTCTGATTGGTGCGCTCGGGGCAGGCAATCGCGCTATGATTAAGCCGAGCGAATATACGCCGCGTTTATCTGATTTACTAAAGCGTGTGTTGGGAACAGTATTTTCCGAAGATGAAGTCTATGTTGCAACGGGCGGCGTAAAAGTTGCCTCAGCCTTCTCTGCCCTCCCCTTCGACCACCTCCTCTTTACCGGATCCACCTCCGTCGGGAAGATTGTTGCGGCAGCAGCGGCGAAGAATTTAACGCCCTGTACGCTGGAGCTCGGCGGTAAATCACCGACGATTATAGACGAGTCTGCCAATATGTCCCTTGCCATCCCGCGTATCGTGAATGGGAAAACTCTAAATGCGGGACAAACATGCGTGGCACCTGATTACGTATTAATGCCTTCTGCAAAAATAGACTCCTTTTCGAAAGCTTTAATCGAGAAAGCTGAGGAATTTTACCCCACATTTGCGGGTAATGATGACTACACATCGATTATCGCAGATAGTCATTACGCGCGGTTACAAACCCTTCTTGAAGACGCCGAAAACAAAGGGGCCCGCATTCAAGTCGCGGGAGATGATGATAAGCAACGGCTCGCAAAAGAACGCCGAGTTCCCTTAACCGTCGTCACCAACACAACGCCTGAGATGAAGATAATGCAAGAGGAGATTTTCGGCCCCTTATTACCCATTGTCGCCTCGGAGACATTGGATGATGCGATGAATTATGTTCAAAGCAAAGATCGCCCTCTCGCACTGTACTGGTTCGGGGAAGACAAGAAAAAGCGAGACCGGGTCCTAAATGAGACAATATCAGGGGGTGTTTCAATTAACGAAACCGCCTGGCATGTGGTTCAGGAAGACATCCCCTTTGGCGGCGTGGGACCATCTGGCATGGGCGCTTATCACGGCGAACATGGCTTTCAGGCTTTCTCTCATATGAAGGGTGTATTCATTCAAAGCCGTTTCAGCCAAGGCAAAGCCCTCTTCCCGCCTTACACCGCTAAAACCCATAAAATGCTCAATCTAATGAAAAAGATTCTGTAGTTATGGAAAATTTTGATTACATCATTGTTGGCGCAGGTTCTGCTGGCTGTACGCTGGCTGGACGACTCTCCGAAGATCCAAATATCTCAGTTTGCTTACTTGAAGCAGGCGGTAGCCATAAACATTGGAGTGTTTTAACGCCTGGCTTGACCATTTGGAACATGGTGACGGGTAAACGCAATTGGCGTTTCCAGACCGAGCCTCAAGAAGCACTGAATGGACGCAAAGGATATCAACCCCGCGGGAAAGTTCTCGGAGGCTCATCTAGTATAAATGCCATGATTTATATTCGTGGGCATAAAAATGACTATGACGAATGGGCACGGTTAGGCAATAAGGGATGGTCCTATAATGACGTGCTCCCATATTTTAAAAAGAGTGAACATCGCGAAGCGGGCGCCGACGAATATCATGGACAAGGCGGCCCTCTTAACGTCGCCCAACTTCGAAGCCCCGGCGCCATTAATGAAGCTTTTTTCGAGGCAGGCCGACAGAACCAGTTACCCTTTACCGATGATTTTAATGGCGAACAGCAAGAAGGCCTCGGGATGTATGAGGTCACACATAAAAATGGCGAACGCTGGAACACCGCGCGGGCATTTTTAGATGATCATATGAACCGTCCCAATTTGACGGTGGTGACAAACGCCATGGCGCAGAAAGTCATTCTAAAGGACGGACGCGCGATCGGAGTAGACGTTAAAGTAAAAGGACAACCTCAAAAAATATTAGCGAAAAGAGAGGTAATACTCGCAGGCGGGGCCTTCGGCTCACCGCAATTAATGCTCCTCTCAGGAATAGGGCCAAAGCAAAAATTAGATCCACATGGCATAGACCAAACCCATGAGCTCCCAGGCGTTGGCGAGAATCTCCAAGATCACATTGACTACGTTATTTCTTACCAATCCAAGCTCAAGGACAATTTAGGCTTTTCACTATCAGGGACGTTCCGCTCAATTGGCGAACTCTTGAATTACCGCAAGAATCGTAAAGGTATGTTCTCCTCCAATTTAGCGGAAAGCGGCGGGTTCCTTTATACGGATCGCTCAGAACCCTCTCCAGACATCTCTCTCGTACTGGTTCGAGCCATGGTTGATGATCATGGACGCAAACTGAAATGGGGTCACGGCTATAGCTGCCATGTCTGTGTATTACGGCCTAAGAGTCGCGGTGCGCTATGGCTAAAATCGGCTGATCCGAATGCCCCGCCAGCTATTGATCCCGCTTTTCTCAGAGATGAAAGAGATATGGATACATTGCTACGCGGCGCAAAACTAATGACCCAAATCATGGAAGCTCCGGCTTTTGACGCTATAAAAGGTAAGCCAGAATATATTGCGGGTAGTACAGATAGCGAAGAGCTTAAAGCCGATATAAGGGCCCGTGCGGATACACAGTACCACCCCGTTGGCACCTGTAAAATGGGACATGACGCGATGGCTGTCGTGGATGATCGTTTGCGGGTACATGGACTTGAAGGCTTACGGGTCGTAGACGCCTCTATTATGCCAAATGTCGTTTCTGGAAACAC
>JAHDCL010000080.1:4595-11317 GCA_020629875.1 Hellea sp. | reverse complement strand
ACAACCTCGATTTCTTCAAGAGTTAATTCACGCATTGAATTTCTCCATATTTATGCCCTCGGAATTAAGGGCTAGTTTTATGTGTTCTTTGAACAGGTTCATTTCCAGAGGAAACATCTCAATTCAGAACACATTATGGTTAATACGCTTTAAACGCGTAAAATTCCAGCATAATTTTGAAAAATGTCAGTAAATTAGGCGCTTAGATGGTTAACACGCGATCTGAGGCTTTGATAAAGGCGGGGCGATGGGCCACAATCACCCGCGTTATGGGCATTTGCGCGATAATTTCGACAATTGTTTTTTCTGTTTTGGCGTCCAAATTTGCTGTGCCTTCATCCAAAAATAGCACTTTGGGATCGTGATAAAGGGCGCGAGCGAGCAAAACGCGTTGTTTTTGTCCTCCCGATAAAATAGAGCCCATATCTCCGACCATAGAGGTATAATTCATTGGTATGGCCGCAATTTCGTCGTGAATTTGGGCCTTTTTTGCAGCCTCAACGACTTTCTTCATGTCCATTTCGGGATCAAAAAAGCTGATATTATCTGCAATGGTGCCTGATAAGAGCTTGTCATCCTGCATAACAACGCCGATTTGCGAACGCCAATTCCGAATGCCGAGACCATGTAAAGATTGTCCATCAACAAGGATTTTTCCCGAATTTGGCTGATAAAGACCCAAAATAAGCTTGAGCAGCGTCGTCTTTCCGCCGCCAGATAAACCTGTCAGCGTCGTCATGCTTCCGGGCTCTAGACTTAAGCTATAATCTTTCACAATCCAGCGATCCGTATCGGAATATCGGAAAGAGACGTTTTCAAGCGCGATAGCACCTGTCAGTTCAGGCACTGCTTCGCCAACATCCTCAATCTCTTCTTCCTCCGAAAAAATGATATCGGACAACCTGTCCAAATGCAGGGACAGCAATCGAAACTCGATGCCTTTTTGCAAAAGCTGCGTCACGCTATCGGTGAAATATTGGCGGTAAGCGAGGAAGGCAACCAACATGCCAAGCGTAAACGTGTTGCCATCGCCCATCATCATTTTCGCGGCGGCCCAAACAACAATCACGACCTGCAAGCCGGTCAGCAGGGTTTCTGCAAATTTCTGCCAGATGGTGTATTTTCCATATTCGACATTGGCATTGATAAAATCAGTATAAAGATTTCGCCACGCCGCTTCCCGCTGGGCCTCGCGACCGAAAAGCTTCACCGTCGTACTAGCGCGGATGCTTTCAATCACATGGGTATTTTCAATCGCTTTGGCATATATTGCTTCTTCTTGCGTGCGGCGCAAATGGGGGTAAATGAGCAAAGTCGAAAGCGCGAGTAGAGCCACACTGATAAGAACGATTGTGCCAAGCAGCGGTGAATAAAAATAGAGAATGGCTAACATCAAAATCGCCATGACCCCGTCAATTAAAACAGAGACAATGGTTTGGGTCAGGGCTTCTTGTATAGGAACCGTGCTGCCCATGCGTGAAATTATATCCCCGACATGACGCTTTTCAAAATAGCTGGTGGGAAGGCGGATGAGGTGGCGAAAGACATTGCCCACCATTTGAAGGCTCATCTGGTTCCCATAAATTAAAATTGCCCAACTTCGTACGGCTTCGGAGATAGCCCGCAGCACCATTAAACCACCAAAACCAAGCGCAAGTGCTTTGAGTAGACCATAATCGTTTTGGGCCAGAGCCCCATCGACAACGAGCTGCAGATAAAAGGGCGCGGTGATAACGATGATTTGTAATATAATGGAGAGAGTCAGCGTTTGCACAATCGCGCGCTTCAAGCCTATTAAGCGTGACCACAGCAAAGAGAGATGTGGTTTGAGGCGTGCTTCTTGTGGGGAAAACTCAGCCGTAGGTGTAAGCTCGAGAGCAATGCCTGTGAAATGGTCAGAAACTTTGGAAAGTTTCATGACGCGCAGACCAATTCCCGGATCGACAATTTGTACCTTGTCGCCTTTTACGGCTTTCAGCACGACATAGTGATTAAGGTCCCAGTGCAAAATTGCGGGTAGTTGTAATTTATGCAGTTGATCCAAATCTACCTTTAGGGGCCGCGCAGCGAGCTGCAGAGTGCTAGCGATTGTCATGATGGATTTAAGCGACGCGCCAGTCATTGAGATGAGGTGCCGTTTGCGTAGCACATTTAGATCAATGTCATGACCATGGTAACGGCCGATCATTGTCAAGCAAGCAAGCCCGCATTCTGTGACTTCGGTTTGCAGAACAACAGGAAGTGTTTTACGGCCAAACACTATTCTGCTTCCTTAGACAGGAGCCAATCCAAAAGGGATAAGGGTCCGTTTGGCGTTTCTACCTCAAGGAAAAATAGTCCAAAAATCATGAGAGCCATCACGGCGACGACGAGGGCTGTTATGACCCAACTCCCGATTGTTCCGCGCAGCACGACTTCTCCGAATAATGCGCGGGAACGATGCTCTAGGGCTTCTTTACGGAACAGGCTCATATGTCTGCGCTAAGACGATTTGCATTTTTTGTGAACCCCTCTCCCTTAAAGGGCGAGGGGTGATTGGCTTTACCCGCAAGTTGCCTTAGCCTTTTTAAGGGCGGCCGTAATGCCTTTGAGAGAAAACGAGTAATTCACATTTGTCCCGCGGGCGCTGACCGCTTTAACATTCATTGTTGCCCCGGCGCGCATCTTAGAGACCAAGCTTCGCTCATCTGAGTTACTCTCAATGAACCCCTCATTTTCGGCGACGAACATTTGATATTTAGCAGATCCAACGCGGGCTTCGGGGGCGCGGTTTTTCTTGAGCGAATATCCAGCCAGGAAACTGGGTTGTTCCTTCGCCGCCCCGGAACGCCAATTAGACACCATAAAATAAATATCTCCGTGATTCACTGAACTCGGGGATTTGGATTTGGGCTGCGAAATCGCATAGCAAATTTTATCTCCGGCCTCGAGCCGTGAGTAAACGGTCCAATCTGAAAAAGTGCCCTCGAGCTTAGGCTCCGCGGCCTGTACGGTCATAGGCAGCGACATAGCGGTGAGTGTGAGTATCAAAATCGTTTTTTTCATGTCAGCACCAAAATAATCATTCGCGCGCATAGCGCCGCATTAAGGTTAAAACAGCCTTAATTTCGAGGTGATTTCAATGAAGAATTACAGCTTGCGGCGGATCTTCTACTTTAGTTCGAAGCACTGGCGGGCTTAAATCAGCGTTTGCTTATAGGGCGGACCCACGTATCATCGGGGCCACCAACTTTAACGGGGCGATCTGGATAGCCTCCCATCATGATTGTACGGTCATAAAGGGCGAGGGCACAGGCCAGACTTACATTAATACAAAACTTGGTAGGAATCTTAACAAGATAATCACAGCGGGCCTGCATCTCATCGGACAAATTCCCCTTTTCTGGACCCAATACGTAGACACAATTTGTAGGATGCCGAAAACTGGGCAAATCGATGGATTCGTCCGTTAGCTCCACACCCACCATCTGGCATCCCTTGGGCAATATAAGATCTGCGGGGCTATCCCATTCATAAAAGGGCATATGCGTATCTGAGCGGGAGGTGTCGGTGCGTCGCACCTCCATCGCTTTATGTGTCGCACCAATGGTAAAGGCAAAGCTTGCGCCGAACGCGTTGGATGTGCGCAAGACAGCGCCTAGATTATATGACTTTGAAATGCCTTCAACGCCGACACCAAAATAACCACGCATTTAAGTCTCCATGCCAGGGTTGCGATTTATGGGATTAATTGTTCGGTAAATCGCATAGGCGGCTACGACAGCACTGCCAAGTACAATCATCAGAAATGGCATTTTTGGCGTGACTTTCATCGCGGCTAACCCAATTAGGCCAAAGGTCGTCAGGTTGACGAATAGATTCAAAAGAACGGAGCCCGCGCTCATGAGCTGCGCGCGGATTTTAGGATTGGCCCGTCTCTGTGCCATGGCCTGCAAAGGAACCAAGAAAAGTCCATTACAAATAGAGGCGCCCACAATGGCCCCCATGAATAAAGGCATGTGCGGGTTTTGAATAAAGTCATTCACCGGACCAAATTTCTCCGCCCCAATATAGGTCGGGCTTGGGATAAGACATAAAATTAGAACGAATAGGGTGACGCCCGTAATGCCAAAAGCGGATAAGCCTACGGACTCTGGCCCCCAAATTTTCCAGTTCCCAATCAGAAGGGTTAGGAGCGATCCGATAAGGATTGAGATAGTTGAGCTAGCTAGCATCATCATCAATACGCCTTCTTCATATTTCATGACGCTCGCGACATAGTCAGGAAAGGTAGTGACAAAGACAGTGGACAGTCCGTAAAACCACGCCACACCCAATAGCGGGCGCAACACATCTTGGTTGGCGAACGCTTTTTTCAGGACGCTTAATGTTGCCGAAACAGGTTCGTAATTCACCTTCAACTCAGGCTGCGGCGCAGGCGCGGGAGGGGTCATCTCAGCGGCAAACCACCCAACGATGGCCAGGCCAAAAAGGAGCGCAGAAATCATGGGCGTTCCAAATTTTAGCACGCCAAGGCCGACAACGGTGCCGACCAACAATATAGAAAATTGGAATCCGCTCATCAGCGCATTGCCTGTAATCAACTCTTTCTCATCGAGCCACTGCGGCAGGACAGCATTTTTCGTTGGTGAGAAAAAGGCGGACTGCGCGCCCATTAATCCCAAACAGAGGGCTAGGATATGCACATTTTTCAGTGCAAAGCCGACCGCAGCCAAGGCCATAATTAAAACTTCCGCCCGCTTGACCCAGCGAAAAATGATGCCGCGATCAAATTTGTCAGCGATTTGCCCGGCAATGGCGCAAAGTATCGTGAATGGTCCCGTAAAGATGAGTGCCGCCACAGGCACGCGAACCGCGCTGGGAAGATCAGACAGAAAGGCAAAACCACCAAAAGTAATCATCGCGATCAAAGCATTTTTCAGCGTGTTGTCGTTAAACGTCCCTGTTTGAAAGAGGGTAAAGAGCGGTAAGAACCGTCTCTGTACTAAGAGTCGGCCGGCTGCTTTTGCGCTCATCTGTTCTCTCCTACGGCTCCCGCCTCTCTAGCCTCACGCTTTGCGCGGGCGACATCGTTCTCTTCAGTCTTGCCAATGTCCTCTGGATTCAATGCTCCAAGGTTGTCCAAGTCGAGAAGGGCAATAGAGCGCGTTTCGATATCCCTTTCAAGTCGTGCCATAAATTCATCTTTACCAAGGCCTGGCATAATGGGTGGGAGGAATTCAAGGTTGGCAGAGCCGGGATGTTTGACCCAGTCATTTTGGTTCCAGCGCTGCCCCAAATTACTGGCCAGGGGGACAACCGGACAGCTGAAATCTTTGTAAAGATGATAAACGCCTTTGCGATATTTGTGCTGGGTACCGATTTTTGACAAATGTCCTTCAGGATAAATCAAAAGGCGGCGTCCTTGCTCGCGTACCACTTGGGATGTCTCTGCCATTTTTTTGCGCTGGTCCTCACCCCCGCAATTATTGATCACAACCGCGCCAGCCTTATCAAGAATGCGCCCGATAAAGAGGAATTTTGTGATGGCATCGCCAGTGACAAATGAGAGATCGAAAAATTGTGAAAACACAACAAAGCCGTCGCCATAGCTCTGATGTTTGGCGGCAATGATGATGGGGCCATCTGCAGGAATATGTTCGTGACCCGTGACTTGTACCTTTATGCCTGCAATCATACGCATTCCCCAGACCATAAGCCGGGTATAACGGCGAAGGCTTCCCATCATAATTTTACGGCCCGGGAGAACGGAAAGTATGACGCAAACAATAGCGTAAAGGACTGTGACACTGCCAAAGAAAATGTTAAAAAGTAAAGAGCGCATGATTTATCCCTTCAACCCGAGAACAGCCAAAACCGCCTCTTCAAAAAGAACAATATGATCTGAAAGCGGTCCGCCAAAGGCGCCTAGCACTTTGGCCTGTGCAGGCTGCAAAACAATCCCCAGCGCCATTGCGGCGAGTATGTTTGAATTGTTTTGCGCGATCTCGCCTCTCTCCATAGCTTTTTGCAAAAGGATTGAGGCTGCCATATGTGGTGAATTTGGCCACTCTCCCGCTGGGGCATCGGAAAGGGCGGGGAAGTGATGCAGATGCAAAATATGATATCGAAACAACGTCCAATCATCATCGGCGATTTCGCAATAATGGCGCACAATAAAACTTACCTGATCAGCGAGACCCTCATCACGGACTGAGGCGGCAACAATCATTTCAGTTAGGCGGATATGAATAGCCCGCATCAGCTCACGCGCCAAAGTGTCTTTATTTTTGAAATAGCGATAGAGCAGCCCTTCAGATACGCCTGCCGCTTGCGCGATGGACTTGGTCGACACGCCATCCACGCCCGCTTCGGCGAAAAGGGATAAAGCTGCCCTCTCAATTTTGGCCTTATTCGTTCCATCTACAGCTGAGACGCCGCGCGTAGGCTCATGGTAATGCTGCTTTGTCATGCGTTTATCCTTTTAGTATGCGCAAGGAGTTAAGTGAGTAATCACTCATTAGCGTCTTAGTAAGGGGCAAGGCGGGGCAAAGCAAGTGATAAAGTGAGTGATCGCTCATTAAGGGAAATCAGAGTTAATAATGGATCAAGAGTGGGAAGACGTTAAGGGTCACAAATTATTCTAATAGAGAGGCGCTATCAGTGGCTAGCTTGTGGTAACCTCAAAACGATCTCATTTGCGCAAGACATTATACAAAAGACGTCAAAATAATATGTGAGGT
>JAHDCL010000080.1:0-4495 GCA_020629875.1 Hellea sp. | reverse complement strand
ATAATATGTGAGGTGAGCTGTTTGTAGCCCAGTACCTGAAGGAGTACTGGGCAGTAACAAACAAAACGGGGCGCATTGTTTTATTTGCACCAATATAATCCCAAAGAAAGACTCATGTGTCTATGAGTATGATTGCCTAGGTAATTACATCTAGGAGAAAACTTGGGCCTTGATACAGACTGTAATAAGTTCTGCCACTGACGCTACTTCCATCTTATTCATTATATGTGCGCGATGATGATGAACCGTACGAAAACTAATGCCCAATTCCATCGCGATTTGCTTGCTTGTTAAACTTTGTGATTGCCCAGCGATAAGATTTAGAACTTCTTTTTCGCGTGGGGTTAATGTTTCAAATAGCGTTTTTGTGTTTTCATATAGCTGTTCTTCCTCAGTAGGTATCACATCATCTTGGGTTGCCGGGTAATTAATTGATACTGCTCTGTTCATAAGGGCTTTAGTGAATTCCAAATGCCGCGTTACGCTGTTGGCATGAACTTGTAGCACACGACGTTGTATGCCGGTGAGCTTCCTTGGCTTATAATCCAAAACACAGAGGGTACCCAAAGGCCAACCATCCAATGTACGCAAGATTGCTCCTGCATAAAACCGAAACGGTTTGTCTCCCTGGCATAGGCTATTGCCGACTGTCCGAGGATCAAGGTGTGTATCATGAACTTCAAGATAACCGTCTTGCCTTATAGCATGGGCGCAAATTGACTGTTCAATAGTTGTTTCCGAAATACCTAACCCCACCTCGGACTTGAACCATTGACGGTCTTTTTCAACTAAACTGATAAGACAAACAGGGGCTTCGCAAAGATCTGCTGTCAATTGTGTTATCTCATCATAGACTTTCTCTGATCCGCTATCGAGAACCTTGAGGGCATGCATCGCTGCGAGGCGGGATGTATTTTGATCTGGGGATATCTGAGACGTCATTTCAATTGAGCTTACCTATCCTGAAAAGAACTCTATTGTCCCTATTTTTGTACCCAGTTTAACCACAGGCACAAGCCTAAAGGAAAAGGCTAATTATATAAGGACTAAGGCGCTGATTTCGCGAAGAAGTCAGCGCCTCATCTGCACCCCACACGGTCTCGCTATTTGTATAGGCAAAATTACCTATACAGCATTTTAGCGGCGAAAGCAAGGCACCTAAAAGATTCAGAGTAAAGCGGTCTAATTGGGCGGATTAGGTCGCGGTAACAGTGCGCCAAGCAGAATAAATAAAGCCCTTATTAACTTTGCTTCTACTTTGTCCCCAGGCTTCTACGAAGGGTTAAGGTATTTCGTGCTTTCTAAGCGGTATGAAGTTCTCCGCAAAACTACTTGATAAGTCCTCGGCTGGCTTTAGCGACCGCGCAAGAGTACTTGCTTTGTATAATTGCATTGCTGGAATTCTTGTTGTGGTCCTTATTGCAACAGTTACCGTGTTTACAGACTCTGTTACCAAATTTATGGCTCTCGAGGTAATAACACACCTTTCTCTGTTTTCTATTCTTGGTGTTTTGGCGTTCAAAGAGCAGGGCGTTAAGAAGGCCCTGAATGTTATTTTGACCTCGGTATATTTAGCGTTTTGGTGTTTTGCTTTTCTTGAGCTTATTCAGGGTAATGCGCAGATAATTTCGCTTGCGCTTACCCTTTTCGTCCCTCTGTTTTTGATTATCAGCCTAAATTATAAGCTCATTATGGTTCTTGCGCCTCTACAGATGGCACTAATCTATATATATTATACGCAATACGGTATCTTTTTGGGAAATGAAGGCAGCTATATATTCGCCATTTTTCCAAAGGGCGAAACCGCCCTGTCAGGACTACCGGTGGTTTGCACTATTGTTTCAGGACTATCATTCCTAATGCATGCTTCTGTGAGCTATATTCGATATAAAAAGGATTTACAGCTTGTCGATTTAATTGACAAAAACAGATTCCTTGCCTCAACAGACGATTTGACAGGACTAACAAATCGTAGGGCATTCGTTGATATGATACTGAAGGTTTGGGAAGAGGGTGAGCCCTTTGTCTTGGCTTATGTAGATCTTGATCGATTTAAACCCATTAATGATCAATTCGGTCACGCCGCGGGCGACGAAGTTCTTCGCCACTTTGCTGCGCGGATGAGTAGTTCACCGCATATTCGGTCTGCAGCCAGGTTAGGGGGAGATGAATTTGCAGTGATACTGAAAAATGGAATTGGCGTGAATGAAGCACAAATTCTCATCCCGCAGATTCACAAAGACCTGCTTGCAGATATTGCTACGGAATTTGGCCTCCTAAATGTAGGTTGCTCAATTGGTTATGTTGTTGCACAAGTAGATGTACATAAGGGCGACAAAATTATCCCAGCGGCCGAACACGCAATGCGCCGCGCGAAAACAAATAAATTTGGATGGGCGAGATTTTGTCAAACTAAAGATTCATCAGGATTTTCGATTTCTTCCTTGGAGAGAGAGTTTAAGCAAGCTCTTCAAGCCGGCAACATTCGTGCAGCAATACAACCTATTTATTCAACGCAACGACATGACGTCATGGGGTATGAGCTATTAGCGCGGTGGATTAATAGCAGCTTTCCCCGCGATCCCAACCCGAACGAATTTATTCCTGTTGCTGAGAAGATGGGATTGTTGGACGACGTTTTATGGCAGACCTTAGAGGAGGTTCTGAAAAACGTTTCGCTTGAGGGCAAATATCTGGCGCTGAATATTTCTCCGTCTCAAATTTTGAGTATCGACTTTATAAAAATTCTATGCAGTTTTTTGGATCAATATAAAGTCCCCTACAATTCAATTACCCTGGAAATTACAGAGCAGCTCGCCTTTCGAAACCTAGACGAAAATGTTCAAATCCTCGAACGTGCTCGGGAGTTAGGGATGTCTGTTGCCATGGATGATTTTGGTACAGGATATGCCTCTCTTTCCGTTCTAGGCGCTTTACCGCTGACCAAACTCAAGGTGGACCAAAGCCTCCTCGTCGGATTGAAAGAAAGTAAACGCAAAAAATCAATTTTGAAAACCGTCATAAATATGTCTAACCAATTAGGATTGACCTGCTGCGTAGAGGGCATTGAGACCTCTGAAATGGCGACCTTCCTTAAAAAGTTGGGTGTAGATGAACTTCAGGGATATTGGCTCGGGCGGCCGAACTTAGTTAAAGATCAGCCCGCAAAAATTAGGGCGGCTTAGGCGGACAACGAATAATCACTCCACTGGAATCTACTTCCCATTTGTCATTACGTGAATTCACGCTATCACGTTTTTATGGAACATTACGGATTTCTTTCGCTTCTCCCGCCCCTTATAGCGATTGGGCTTGCGCTTTGGACGCGGCAGGTCTTCTTGGCTTTGCTGGTCGGCATTGCCTCGGGTTTTCTCATCATTGCGGATTGGAACCTCCTTGAAGGCTTGATCGGGACAATGCAGGGCTTTGTGAAAGTCTTTGAGAGTAATTATAATACCGAAATTATCATCTTCACCCTGCTCATAGGCGCGCTGATTGCCTTAATACAGCGGGCCGGGGGCGTGGAGGGTTTCGTGACCCGCGTGGTGAACTGGCTGCAAAAGAAAGCGGCCAGCGCCGATAGCAAAGGACAACGCCGCCGCGTTGAACTCCTCGCCGTTTTGACGGGCGTTTTGATTTTCGTAGAGAGTAATATTTCGACCCTAACGGTGGGTACGCTTTATCGGCCGCTAACGGATAAGCTTGGCATGCCGCGTGAGAAGCTCGCCTATATCGCCGATAGTACTTGCGCGCCGATATGTATTCTCATCCCGCTTAATGCCTGGGGGGCTTACATTATGGGTTTGCTCGCAGAGCAGCAGGTTGAGAAACCTGTCTCTATGCTATTTAGCGCGGTGGCCCTAAATTTCTATCCCATGCTCGCCATCGCCATTTTGATATTCGTGATTATGACAGGCCGCGATGTTGGGGAGATGAAGCGTGCCGAAACTCGCGCCCGCGAAGAAGGTAAAATCCTGCGCGACGGAGCAGTGCCGATGATTGCAGGGGATATCACCATGATGAAGGCGAAAGAGGGCGTTCAAGCTAAAGCGCGCAATATGGTCATTCCGTTATTGACCCTCGTCGTACTCATGCCAGTATTCCTACTCTATACAGGATGGGGAAATGGCCCGGATGAAGCGAATAATATATTCGATATTATGGACCGTGCCTCGGGCTCTAAATCTGTGCTCTATGCCGTTTGCGGCGCGATACTCGTTTCCGTCGGGCTTAACAAAGCTCAAGGCATTATGGGCATTCGCGAAATGGTGGATGTAATTTTAAAGGGCATGTCCGGCATGGTCTCGCTCGCTCTGCTGATGGTCTTCGCTTTTGCGCTGGGGAATTTATGCGGGGAGCTAGGCACAGGGATTTTCGTGGCCGAACAAGCCAAGCCGCTACTCTCGCCCGCACTGGTGCCTGCGCTTATCTTTATCATCAGCGCCTTTATCGCATTTTCCACGGGGACAAGCTGGGGCACCTTCGCCATTATGAT
>JAHDCL010000079.1 GCA_020629875.1 Hellea sp. | reverse complement strand
GGGGACGGGCAAGCGTACGTTGGCTGGCTTGTGAGAAGACGGTGTTTATAGGTAGCGTGAATGGCCTGTGTCATTTGCGCTAAGTCTTAGGCGTAACGCCCTAAGACAGCCTATCGGAGGTGAGCTGCGGGGTCTTTGGCCCGCTCGGCCCTTCGCATAAAGACATCGCCGCGCGGTTTTGGCTGCGTAAAATACATATTTTTGGCGCCTTCGGTTTTTCCGTCGTCGTCAAAGCCGCGCGGACGTCCCAAAATTTGTGGCTTCGCCTCATTCCCCTGGCTTCGCATTCTGGCGTCGAAGTCCTCCAAGGATGCCGCCTGGCTTATCATCAATGGCCTAGCCAACCGTTCATCAACCCAACAAGAAAGGTTCATATATGCCCCGTGCTCAGAAACATCCGGCTCATCTGCGTCATAGTCTTGAAAAGCTCCGATTGGAGGTGGCGCTTAAACGGGCGCGTCTTGTCGCCGCCCAGCGCGCGGCGCGTAAACCCGTGCCCCGCGATGAACGGCCTTTACCGACCGATGCGCGGATTGAGGCCGTTAGGGCGCAGGCGGCAGCCGCGGAGAAAGACCTACAGCTTGTCAAAAGTCAGAGGTATCTGAACTTTATCCAGAAAAACCTCGCCGAGGAAATGGAGGCGCAAGGGATTACATCTATCGATAGTCTTAGCCGTGATTAGCGGGCGCGTCAGGCTGAGTTTCGGGGGCGGCCTTTATGAAGGCGGGTAGGTCCCTGCAGGCGGCGTCTATCGCTTTTAGTCTTGGGAATTGGTCCATATCCACGCCAAAGCGGCGGGCATTATAGACTTGGGGGATAAGGCAACATTCGAAAAAACTTGGCACATCTGTCATCAGATATGTCGTCTCATAGCCTTGCGCGATCTCCTCTAAGGCCTTGAAACCTTTGGTTATCCAATGGGCGGCCCATTGGGTGACCCCCGCATCATCTTGGCCATGTTCGGCGCGAATATATTTCAGCACAGAGAGGTTTTGGATGGGATGAATATCCGTCGCCACAATAAGAGAGGCCGCCAGCATTTTGGAACGCTTTACCGCATCACGCGGCATGAGGTCTGGGTCGCGAAAAGTCGCGTCGATATAATCCATGATAGCGAGGGATTGGGTGAGCTGCGTGCCGTCTTCGAGTACCAACACCGGCAGATAGCCCTGGGGGTTACGGGAGATATGCTCGCTCTGCCCCTGCTCGCCTTCGCGAAGGTTGACGGGGATATGTTCCACCTCCACGCCTTTGAGCGCGAGGGCAATGCGCACACGGTAACTCGCAGAGCTGCGCCAATATCCGTAAAGCTTCATCATCAATTAAGCTTCGTATTTCTCGACGATATTTTCAATGCGGCCAAAGATAGAATTGCCTTCGGCATCATTCATCTCAATCCCGACCTTATCGCCAAAGCGCATGAAAGGTGTGATAAATTCGCCTTGCTGAATTTTCTCGATCATACGGATTTCCGCAATACAGCTATAGCCCACACCGCCATCTTCGATCTTCTTGCCCTCACCGCCTTCGAATTTATTGGACACCGTACCCGAGCCAATAATCGTGCCCGCGCAAAGGTGACGCGTCTTGGCCGCATGGGCAACGAGCTCCGCCATGTTGAAGGTCATATCAGTTGCAACATTCGCCTTGCCAAATGGCGCGCCATTGTAATCCACAAGGAGCGGCAAATCGATGGTGTTATTCTTCCATGCCTTAATCTCGTCCGGCGTTACAGCGACAGGCGAGAAGGCGCTGGAGGCTTTGCTTTGAACAAAGCCAAAGCCCTTGGCAAGTTCCCCCGGGATAAGGCCGCGGAGCGAAACGTCATTGACCAGCATGATGAGCTTGATGTGTTGTTCCGCCTCGGCCGCCGAAACGCCCATAGGCACGTCATCGGTGATAACGGTAATCTCGCCTTCCATATCAATGCCATAAGCTTCGTCCGCCGCAACAATCGCATCGCGCGGGCCGATAAAGGTATCGCTGCCGCCCTGATACATAAGCGGGTCATCATAAAAGCTCTCCGGCACAGTCGCGCCGCGAGCCTTTCGGACAAGCTCGACGTGGTTGAGATAGGCACTGCCATCGAGCCATTGATAGGCGCGCGGCAAAGGCGACTCGCACGCCGCTTGGTCGAAAGGAAAGCTCTCACCTTGACCTGCATTGAGGAGTTCATAACGCGCGGCGAGTTGCGGGGCGACGACGTCCCACCCATCCAATGCGGCTTGAAGGGTCGGTGCAATATCAGAGGCATCCACGGCCTTGGACAGGTCACGCGAGACAATAACGAGTTGGCCATCACGGCCGTCTTTGAGGGAAGCAAGTTTCATTTAATCAGCTTTCGTTTCTGCAGCAATTTTGTCGTGGAGCCACGCGGCATGGCGCGGCGCTTTCTTGGTTTCAGACCATTCCTTAAGCATATCGGGCGCAACCTCTTTAAGCTGCTTCATCTGTTCTGGCGTGTGAATATTCGCCGCCAATTCCAGGCGGTGCCCATTCGGGTCAAAGAAATAGATGGATTTGAAAATCCCGTGATGGGTGGGGCCGAGAACCTCTATGCCCGCCGACTCGAGGCTCTCTTTCGCCGCGAGAAGTTCATCAAGGCTGCCGACGCGCAGCGCAATATGCTGCACCCAAACAGGCGTATTTTCATCACGGCCCATATCGGGCTGCTCGGGCAGTTCGAAAAAGGCGAGCACATTATCATTCCCCGCATCGAGGAAGATATGCATATAAGGATCATAAGCCCCTGTGCTGGGGACATGATCTTCGGCAATAGCGAGCTGAAAATCCATGCCCAGATGGGTCTGGTAAAATTCAACCGTCTCCTTGGCGTCTCGGCAACGATAGGCCACATGATGGAATCCGTCAGTTTTAATAGTCATAACACGTCCTCATATCCATCGCCTAACCCGGGCTTTATAGGCCACATATTCCTCACCAAAGCTCGCTTCCAAAGCCCGCTCTTCGGGGATAATTTGAAACTTGGTCAAGTAAGCCGAGGCCGCGAGCATGGCCAAAATTCCAAGTGGTTGGCGCGCAATGATGGTCGCGCCAATAATAACGAACGCCATACCCAGATACATCGGATTGCGCGTAAACTTATAAACACCATCCGTGACCAAGGCAGACGTCTTTTCAGGTTTAAAAGGCAAGATCGTCGTATCTTTCCGTTTAAACAACCCAATAGCGGCGAGTGCGAATAGCAGGCCTAGCGCCAGAAAAAGACAACCAACTCCGAGCGCTATAGTCATCGGAAAATCAATTTGCAGGTCGGGCGCAAACCGCCATAGCAAAAACACGGCCAGAAGGGCTAACCCATCGATCAATGGCGGCGGGACCCGCGTTTCCACTATGCCGCGCCTTCTAAAACGCCGCGCTCGATTTGGTCACGTTCGATCGACTCGAATAGCGCCTTAAAGTTACCTTCGCCAAAGCCATCCTTGTAGTCTCCGACCCTCTGTATGAATTCAAAGAATACCGGGCCAACTTGAGGTTCAGCAAAAATTTGAAGGAGTAGGCGCGGATTGCCGCCCTCCGTTGTCCCATCAAGGAGTATACCACGAGATTTCAGCGCCTCTTCATCTTGGCCGTGACCAGGCAGGCGCTCGCTGAGCATTTTATAATAGGTCTCTGGCGGCGCCGTCATAAACGGTACACCTTTAGCTTTGAGCTTATCCCAAGCCTGGACAATATCATCGCAGATAAGGGCAATATGCTGAATACCTTCGCCATTAAATTCTCGTAAAAACTCTTCAATCTGGCCGCCGCCGCTTTTGCCTTCTTCATTCAAAGGAATACGGATTTTACCGTCAGGCGCCGTGAGGGCTTTGGACGTCAGGCCAGTATATTCACCTTTAATATCAAAATAGCGAATCTCTTGAAAATTAAAGAGCTGCTCATAGAAATCTGCCCAATATTTCATACGGCCGCCATAGACATTATGCGTTAAGTGATCGATGAGTTTAAATCCACAACCCACGGGCCATTTTTCCGCCCCCTCCACATATTCGAAATCAATATCATAAATAGACAAACCGTCCTCGCCCTCATCAGCATAGCGGTCAATCAAGTAAATAATAGAATTACCAATCCCGCGAATACCCGGGATATGAAGCTCCATTGGCCCTGTGTTCATCGTTACGGGCTCACCGCCCTGCTTAAGCAGATGATCATAGGCTTTGTTCACGTCTTTAACACGGAAACCCATACCGCAAGCGCTAGGGCCGTGTTCACGCGCAAAGTAAAACGCTGCACTATTTGGTTCATAATTCGTGATGAGATTAATGCCGCCCTGACGCCACAAATCGACATCTTTGGAACGGTGTTTGGCGACTCGTTCAAACCCCATTGTTTCGAAAATTGGCTCCAACACACCTCTCTTTGGCGCCGAGAACTCAATAAATTCAAAGCCATCTAAACCTGCGGGGTTTTCAAAAAGATCTGGCATAAAGCGCTCCGATAGCTGTGTTTTATTGGTTGTCATTGCAACTAATCATTATTTGTTGCAATTGCAACTTTTTTCTTGAATATTGTAAGGATGACCAAAGCGGACACACCGAAAATCATTCTAGAAGACTTCTGGCCCTATCAAGCTGTGAAACTTGCTGATCAGATCAGTCGTCATACCTTAAGCGTCGTCAGAGCTGAGGCAGGTTTAAACCTGAGCCAATGGCGTGTTCTCGCCGCCGTCGCGGAGGAACCTGGCCGCACAGCGGCAGAAGTGACGGTAATTACGCCGATGGATAAAACGATTGTCAGCCGCGCAGTGAGCTCTCTCATTACCTCGGGCCTAATTACAAAAATCTCAGATGCGACTGACAAACGCCGCTCTGCCCTCTCCGCCACTTCAACGGGGCAAAAGATTTATTCCAAAGTTGCCACACGTCTAAACGCGGCCCTGGTTGAGAGCGGAAACGAGCCCCACTCCTCCGAAGAATTCACGCAAATGCTGAAAACATTTAGCACAAAAATGAATTCTCTAAGTTTGTCTTGAGCTCTTAGGTCACCAACTGCTATTTCACGGACACGTGACTTTCGCTTTTTGCTGATCTCTGCCAGTTACAGTTCCATGAAACTTCTTATAAAAATCGTCATCCTCGCTAGCACAGTCGCCGTGTTATCTTCGGATACATTTGCGCAAACTTCACATGGCTCAGGATCAGAAACCCCGACTACATCGACATTTGTCAAAAAGCGCTACAACATAAAGGGAACTTGGTCACTTACCGAGCAAGACGGCCAAACCGTCATCCAATTCAATGATGACTTTAAAACTAAAGGCGGCCCTGATCTAA
Organism: Hellea sp.; assembly: GCA_020629875.1. Classification (GTDB taxonomy): domain Bacteria; phylum Pseudomonadota; class Alphaproteobacteria; order Caulobacterales; family Maricaulaceae; genus Hellea. Next base: position 6,120 of record JAHDCL010000079.1, on the reverse strand, counting down.
AACTCTACCTCTCCTCAAAAGCTCTTTCAGAGCTTGAGAGTGGAGATGTTGAGAACTCTTCAGTAAAGCTCAGCGTCTTAAAGTCCAACTCCGGAGCTCAAAGCTACATAATCCCGAATGACGTAGACCTGTCAGACTATAAAAGCGTTATTATTCATTGCGAGGCTTTCTCAGTCCTTTGGGGTGGGTTTAATTTATAGATCTTTGACCTTTTGAGCTAGTTTGCTAAACTTGCGTTATGGTATCGCTCCCGAATCTCATCTCCCACCGCTTTCGCGGTTTTGCCCCTCATGAGAACACCATTGAAGGCCTAAATGCCGCCCTAGACTTCGGTGTATTAAATCTGGAATTCGATATTCGAGTAGCAAAATGCGGCACCCCGATGATTTATCATGACGAAGCGGCTTTGGACAAAACAGGCAAAATTCATCACCTTTGCGATGTGATGGCGGAAAATTTCTCAGCGCTCGGCGGCGTATTTAGCTACATGCCCACAGCGCAGGCACTATTTGCCGCGATTGCCAAGCACCCTAAAAAAGATGCTAAGCTTTTAATTGATATCAAAGATGCTGGATTCGAGACCGAGATCCACGCTTTGGTCATGCTTAACCGCCTCGCCTCTAGAGTTATTTATGTCTCTTGGGTACCAGAAGCGCTCTACGCTATGCATGATATAGCACCCGAGGCCGAGTATTGCCTCTCACATTGGTGCCAAAGCCCCAGTAAAAAAACCCGCCAAGTGCACAGAGTCTTCAAGGATAAAATGGGTCACATTAAACGCCCGCGTCGACGCTTCGTCCACGGTGAGCGTTCGGGCTGGTTCGTAGATGGCCCCTTGCGTGGAGACTTACGCAATATCGTGACCTCAGTCTGCGTTCCCCAAGCCATGGTCTCCCGCGCCCTCGTTGATGATTACCACAAAGACGGCATAGAGGTCAGCACCTTCAGCTATCTCGATTGGGACCACATCAATCGTCACAAAGACCGATTTAATATCGACCTATATTTCATTGATAATAAAGCCGTTTTTGATAATTTATAAACCATGAAACGAGCAGCGATAACTTTTGAGTTTTGCGAGTGCGCCTTGGAAATTGCTCGACATTTCAGTTCGCACCTATCACCCTCGCTACATTAGTCCTCATCCCGGAAGGTCACATCGGCGTCAGGATTTGAGTCGTTCGCGGCAATTGCCGCCTCACCGTCCTGACCGGGTATGGCATAGTTGCCTTTAAGCCAGCGCCCGAGATCTATATCGGCGCAGCGTCGGGAACAGAATGGTTTTGCTGCCTCATCAGAAGGCTTCTTACAAATAGGGCACTTATCGCTCATCGGTCGGTAACAACCCCCGGGGTGCCCCCTGCAATCACGTCAAATCTTGCGCCTAAGCGGTCAGTCAGTCTCGCTTTCCAGTCTAGCTCACTCTCTTCAAGCCAGTTAAAGACATGATGCCGAACTGTCATTGTAAGCTTAGCCCCCGGATTAGCACGCCCTTCCCGCTCTAATTGCCGCAAAGCCCGCAAAGCAAGCGTCTCAGTCGTTGGGGATCCGATCCGGTTATTCAGAACCTCATCTAATGAGAGCTCGGGTTTATAGCGCGTGAGTTCCAAACAGCCAAAGCGTGAGAGTGGCGCTAATTTGACGTTGTTAGGATCATCTTTAAAGGCCCGCTCGGCGGCCTTGAATACAGTATTGCGTTGGCGCGGCTGCCGCAGGTTCGGCAAATCAATCACAATGAGGCCGCCAAGGCCGCGCAGGCGTAACTCATGGGCAATCATTGGAAGAGCTGCCATACACACTTCAAAGCTACTCACGGCAGTACCTTTATCGACATCAATGGCTACCAGCGCTCGGGTGCGCTCTATGGAAATGGTTCCGCCACCCTTAATAGCCAGCTCGGTTTCTGTTGCCTCATCAATGACAGAGACGGCGGCCTCGGCGAATTCTATATTTGCAAAGCGTTTGGCAATAGAGGTTTTCAAATCATCACCCGCGAGCTTGCCCACTTTTTCGGCTTTCGTCAGTTGCTTGAACTTTAATACGGGGCCCTTACCGATTTCAGTTGCTTTGGAAACTTCAAATTCCGCCAATTGGCCTTCGGTAAAGCGCGGCGCATTTGGAGAATTGGTAAATTTAAAAAGGCCATCATATTTCGTTCCGATATCTATAAAGGCCCCGCCCATGCTCTGATCGATTTTGGACACTCGGCCAGCATATACATCACCTTGGCGAGGTTTGTTGGCGTCGCTGTCTCTGCGCACAAATAACTCAACAAGTTTTCGCCCTTCATAAACTGCTGCCCGAGTTTCTCCTATGCAATTCTCTATGACACATCTACGTTTCATACCGGATAGCCTGCGCCTTGAAGGAGGTTGCGTGTTTCAAAAAGTGGCAAGCCAACGACATTTGAATATGAACCTACGATTTTAGAAATGTAGCTTTCCGCCATCCCCTGAATACCATAACCGCCAGCTTTGCCCTCCCACTCACCGCTATCGAGGTAGAATGTGAGCTCCGGTTGGGAAAGCCGCTTCATAGTCAGCCGCGTTTCGACAACACGGGAGAGCATATCACCATCCGCTTTGATTACCGCCACGCCCGTAAAAACGCGGTGGCCTCGACCAGAAAGAAGGTCCAGACAATATTTAGCTTGATCCAAATTTTCAGCTTTTGGGAGGATGCGCCGTCCAACCCCAACAACAGTGTCGGCGGCAAGGACAATTACATCAGGACTATTATTCGCGACTTTAGCCGCTTTTTCCTGCGCTAAACGAAGGGCATGATCACGCGGGAGTTCGCCGCCGATGGGATCTTCATTAATGTCCGCAGGCTTAACTGCATCAGGCATGACGCCAATCTGCGACAGCAAAGACAAGCGCCGAGGCGATTGGCTGGCGAGAACTAATGTGGGAGAAATGTCCTTTGCCATGGCAGCAAGGAGAAACGTCTATTTAAAGCGGTAGGTAATACGGCCTTTAGTAAGGTCGTAAGGTGTCATTTCAACAGTTACCTTATCGCCCGCTAAGACGCGGATACGGTTTTTGCGCATACGCCCAGCAGTGTGAGCGATGATCTCATGGTCATTAACCAACTTTACGCGGAATGTTGCGTTTGGCAGAAGTTCGACGACTTCACCTTCAAATTCCAATAGTTCTTCTTTAGCCAAATCTAGTCCTTTATTAGCTATCGACTCAGGGCATCCGAGCCATTTCTGCGCCCTATATAGGGATTATTCTAAAAAAAACAGCGTTTATTCCACAAAAGCGCGTTTCAGCCGCGTCTCAATATTATCGCGAATGGCCCGATAATTATTCATTATCGCTCTCACATCAAGCGATCCTTGGGAAGGGTCCGGCAATGGCCAGACTTTAATCGGAATATCTGTATGCTCAAAGGCGGCCTTGGCAGCCTCCCCGGCCGCCTCAGTAAAGGCAATCACAAGGCTAAATTTTTGTTCTGCGACATCCCCCAAAGTTTGAGCTTCATGCTCACTCATATCGACCCCCTTCTCGCGCATCACAGCGACCATAAGGTCATCCAGATCCCCCGAAGCCATACCGCAGCTATGCGATAAAGTGCCTGGAAACAGCTTTCGCATCAGTCCTTCGGCCATTGGAGAGCGAATGGAATTTAGGTAGCACACGAAAAGTATCGACTGAGGCGCGGTTTCAGACTTCATTTCGGACGCCTGTGCAGAGAGCAAATGAGGGTAAATAGCCGCCGAGAAGTATTAAACTCGATTTCAATGGAATTTCGCAAACTATCTGTCAGCAAACGTGAGCCCTCATTGTGCAAGCCGCGGCGTCCCATATCTATGGCCTCGATTTGCGCGGACGTCGCCGTTCGAATGGCATTATGATAACTCTCGCAGATTAGGAAGTAATCTTTCACAATCCGCCGGAACGGGGTCAGCGAGAGCGTATAGGTGCCAATATCCATGCCAGTACTACGCTTGACTTCAAAATCAAGACGTGACCCATCACGCAAGGCAAGATTTACAATGTATGGGCCTTTTTCACTGTCCAAGGGTCGAAACTCATTTTCTTCGAGCAAGTCAAATATGGCGACGCGGCGCTCATGCTGCATCTCAACATTTGTGACGGGCAAGCTATCCACGTCGATGTTTAGCTCGACGATATAATGGTCGTTTTCGATATGTTCGACTTCACTCATTGGGGATGCAGGGGTAACTTATCAGTTTCACGGGCTTCCGTCACGTCAGCGAGAATGACGTCCAAACATTCGACCTCAGCCTGCAATTCGCCCCCGCCCGCAAAGATTAGGTTGATTACGCCCGCCGGTTTATCAGTTTCTTCAAAAACCACATTAAGCAGTACAGCCATGGCTTCGGGATCACTGCGGTCAATACCCCGAGTTTTAACACCGAGAACACTATCAAAACGCAGACCTGACTGAGCCCGTGCAGCCTTGTCCATCTCATGCTGGAAGCGTGTCATGCGAAGGGTCAGAGATCGACCACGCAGGTCATAATTAATCTCACCCACGCGCAGGATAGCATCCTGCACAGCCGCTGCGATGATCTCTAAATCCGCCTGACTTTCTGCCCGAAGGCGAAGCTTAGTCATATAACCTTACTCTTTTTCTCGGCGAATACGCGCACCGCATTGCCCAAGCTTTATTTCAATGCGTTCAAAGCCGCGGTCAAGGTGATAAACGCGCCCAACATGTGTTTCTCCGCGCGCAGCCATGCCCGCGGCGATTAATGAGGCCGAAGCCCGCAGGTCTGTCGCCATCACAGGCGCACCTTTCAGTTCTTTCACCCCGCGCACAATGGCTTCGCGCCCGCGCACATCGATGTCTGCCCCCATACGCGAGAGTTCAGGACAATGCATGAAGCGATTTTCGAAAATATTCTCGCGAATGATAGACGTTCCGTCCGCCAGACACATCATCGCCATAAATTGAGCTTGCAGATCGGTCGGAAAGCCTGGGTAAGCTTGGGTTTCCATATCAACGGCTTTAAGACGCCCACCTCCGCGCTCAATGAGCACAGTTGTTTCATCTAAACTCACTTTAGCACCAGCTTGCGCAATTAGCGGCCACAACGCCCCTAGATGGTCAGCGCGTATATTTGTGAGCCGAACGGAGCCGCCGACGGTCGCAGCCGCGAGGGCATATGTTCCAGCCTCAATACGGTCAGGCACAACTGCATGATTAACACCCGTCAGCTTTGAAACGCCGGTAATGGTAATCTGAGAGCGACCCGCACCAAAAATCTTCGCGCCCATTGCATTTAGGCAGTTAGCGAGATCTATGATTTCAGGTTCCCGCGCCGCGTTATTAAGCACCGTTTCGCCCTTCGCTAATACTGCCGTGAGCAATGCATGTTCCGTGGCGCCAACCGAAATAAAGGGAAAGGTAATCTCTGCACCCTTCAATCCACCCTTGGCTTTGGCAATAACGTAGCCCTCCTCGAGCTTAATATCGACGCCAAAGCTCTCCATGGCTTTGAGGTGCAAATCCACTGGACGCGCCCCAATAGCGCATCCCCCGGGCAGGGAAACTTTAGCGGCCCCATTTCGCGCAATTAACGGCCCCAACACGTTGAAGCTGGCGCGCATTTTCCGCACTAAATCATATGGCGCTGTTGTCGAGCTCAGCTTTTCTGCATGTAGCAACATTTCATCGCCTTCACCGGCGTCGACTTGCACCCCTAAGTGCTCAAGCAATCCGCCCATAGAGCGAGTGTCTCGCAAGCGCGGCATGTTGGTCAGCTTTACTGGCTGGTCCGTCAGCAGACAGACAGCCATGAGCTTAATCGCGGAGTTCTTCGCGCCGCTAATGGCAATCTCACCGTTTAACGGGAAACCACCTTCTATAACTATTTTGTCCATTTTAATCCTTTACGCAAAAGCGCAATCTTTGGAATCAATCCGTCAATTCTGAGGCTGTCTTAGGGCATTACTCGTCACAATGTCACGACTTAGCGACATCACTGGAGTTGCTCTCGCTAGACTTTTTACGAATAGCGGCTTTCCTGCGACGCAAATTTGCACGCAGGTTCGCAGCCAAGCGTTCTTCGCGAGTCATTTTCGGCGGTTTTTTATCATTCATATAGAACTATATAGGCGCTCTAAGCACGTTTGAAAACAAACAGAT